>JAITAX010000215.1 GCA_031283865.1 Eubacteriales Family XIII. Incertae Sedis bacterium | reverse complement strand
CACCATGCGACGGCTCGTCAGGGAGATGATGGAACAGGGCGCTTATCTCGACGAACTTCTGTCTTGGGATATCGAATTGTTCCTGCAATCGTCGCAGCTGCACGATGTGGGCAAGATATCCATACATGATAATATATTGCTGAAGCCCGACAAGCTGACGGACGGCGAATTTGAAGAGATGAAAAAACACGCCATATTCGGTGAGGAGATCATAGACAGGATACAAAAGAACACTCAAGAAAATGCGTTTCTGACGCACGCGAAGATCATGGCCGGATCCCATCACGAAAAATGGGACGGTTCCGGATATCCGCGCGGCGCGACCGGCAAAGACATCCCGCTGCAGGGGCGCATCATGGCCATTGCCGACGTCTATGACGCCTTGGTGTCCAAGCGTCCGTACAAGGAGCCTTTTTCGCACGATAAGGCCATGCAGATCATGCGGGAATCGAGAGGAACCCACTTCGATCCCGTCATTCTTGACGTTTTTGTCACAGCTTTCGATCACATGGGGCGCTCGGCTTGATTCCGCCGTCTTGCTTGCGAAGAGAGATGGTTAAACATATGTAAACATAAGCAATAAACGGAGAATTGACGCAATAAGGAGGTGCCAAAATGAAGAACCTGAAGATTAGAACGAAGCTGTTGACCGGGTTTTTGATCCTCGTCATACTGACAGCGCTCGTCGGAGGCGTGGGAATCTATTCGCTCACCAATACGTCGTCGGAAACGCAGTTGCTCAATGCGCGCGCGACCATGGCGATCCTGTCGGCAAGACTTGCGCGCAATGTGAATCAGCAGCGCGCCGCCTATCTCGGGCTGACGGCTTTCGACGAAATAGGCGATTATGAGTATGCCGAAACCTATAAGGAAAGCTT
The DNA here is from genome assembly GCA_031283865.1 of Eubacteriales Family XIII. Incertae Sedis bacterium. Classification (GTDB taxonomy): domain Bacteria; phylum Bacillota; class Clostridia; order Peptostreptococcales; family Anaerovoracaceae; genus JAITLA01. Next base: position 2,945 of record JAITAX010000215.1, on the reverse strand, counting down.
AAACGCGTACATATCCGATTTTGACAGCCTTATCACCGATCTCGGCGGACGGCTCACCATAGACGAGACCAAACGCATGTTGAGCAACATCAAGGACCATTATGCGGAATTTTCCGATCTGCGTGACAATTTCGTGTCGCTTATGGAAGACCTGTCCGCGTCCCGCGTCGTTATCGACGAAACGTCGGGGGAGATTTCCGAAACCGCGGGCAATCTGCGGCAGTCTCTGGACGCGGCGTTGAAAGAAACGGCGGATTCCGCGGGCGTGGTCGTGGAAGATATCAAGGCTCTGACTGATTTCATCGAGGAACTGACAGATCAGCAGGCTGCTGCGGTGGCCGATACAAGCAGGAACGCCAACATTCTGTCCATCGCCATACTCGCAGTGTCCGTCATCATCGCCGTCGTGCTCGGCCTGTACCTCGCGACCGGCATCTCAAGGCCCGTGAATCTGATGATGGGCCTATTGCAGCAGGTGGGGGAAACCGGCAGTCTTGTTTTCCCCGAGGATGTAAAGAACAAGACGCGCGCGGCCGCGAAGTACAAGGACGAGGTGGCTCAATCCCTCGCCGCGTTTATGAAAGTGATGACCCAGCTCATCTATTACGGAGAGGCCTTGGAAACGGTGGCCTCCCGTGACTTGACCCTGCACCTGAACACGCTGGGCGCCAAGGATACGATCGGCAATGCGCTGATCGCGATGGTGAACAATCTGAATGACATGTTTGCCGAAATCAATACCGCGTCAAGTCAGGTGTCCGGCGGCTCTCAGCAGATCGCGAACGGAGCGCAGAGCCTCGCGCAGGGTGCTTCCGAGCAGGCCGCCTCCGTCGAGCAGCTTTCCGCAGCCATAGCGGAGGTTTCCGCTTCGATCAGAGACGCGGCGGAGGCCGCGCGAAATTCCGCCGAGATGTCCGACAACATCAGGGGCAAGGCGGAACGGGGTTCCGAGCAGATGCACGCCATGATGGATGCCGTGCAGGCGATCAACGACGCGTCGCAGAGCATCGGCAAGGTAATCAAGGTGATTGACGACATCGCTTTCCAGACGAACATCCTCGCGCTCAACGCCGCCGTCGAGGCGGCGCGTGCCGGCGCCGCAGGCAGGGGCTTCGCGGTCGTCGCCGAGGAGGTCCGGAATCTGGCCGCCAAGAGCGCGGAGGCCGCGCAGGACACGGAGGCCCTTATCGAAAATTCGATCAACAAGGCCGCTCTCGGCGTGAAGATCGCCAACGAAACGAACGATTCACTCGTTGAAATCGTCGACGGCATTGTGGCCTCGAGCCGCATCGCCGACGAGATTGCGGTAAGCTCCGACCGGCAGTACGCCGCAATCGGAGAGATCAATACCGGCATCGATCAGGTGTCGCAGGTCGTCCAGCAAAACAGCGCGACGGCGGAGGAGAGCGCAGCGGCTTCGGAGGAGCTCAGCGGACAGTCTTCAATGCTGAGCGGACTGATTGCACAGTTCAAGCTGAGAGACGCGGCCGGACCCTATCTGTCGCACGCGCGTGAAGACGCGGCCGGCGCTGACCGGGATACGCCGAAGATCTCTCTCGACGCGAAATCCTACGGCGGGAGTTATGACAAATATTAAAAATGGATTGTTGCCTTGCGTACTGCGTGCGTTTATGCAAGGAGGGCTATGACGTGATCAAGATGCTTACGGCTCGCACAGAGGAGATCGATTTCCCGGATGAAGCTTTGGACGAGATACTGTCGCAGTTGGATATCGAAAACACTTTGCTGAAGAATGCTGTGGGTGTCGTCCATTGCGGGTATATATTTGTGGAATCCGGCTTTGTGCGATTGCTTTGCGCGAAGCTTCCGTTCGAGATCGTGGGTTGTACGACGCTCGCCGCCGCTACGGCGGATGATTGCGGGACCGATCTGTTTTCCCTGTCGGTTTTGACGAGCGACGACGTTGCGTTTTCCGTCGCGTGTTCGGAAGCCTTGACGTTGGACAACATCGACGGACAACTCGGCGCGGCGTACCGCCGCGCCGAGCGCGCGCTGCCGGCGAAGCCGGCTTTGATATTGGCGTATTTGCCGCTTGATCTGTCGATCGGCGTTTCACGCTTGATCGACGGGATTACTGCGGCGTCCGGCGAAGACATGCCCATCTTCGGTGCTCTGCCCTGCGACTTGACGCCGGACTATCACGAGAGCTTTGTGATCTGCAACGGCGAGATTTTTTCACAGGCGGCTGCGCTTCTTCTGCTGTACGGAAATGTGCGACCGCGCTTCTTCGTGGAGAACGTGAGCCGTTTAGAGAGTATGCAGGACCTGCAGGGCGTCATCACGGAATCCGACGGCTATTTGCTCAAACGGGTGAACGATATGCCGTTCTTGGATTACATAGAAGCCATTGGGATGTCGCCGGAGATCATGCGGAATGTAAAAGCCTTTCCCGTGCCGTTCAAGGTCAATTACAACGAGGGTACGAAGAGTCTCATCCGCATTCTGTTCAGCGTCACACCCAAAGGCGACGCCGTGTTTGCGGGTGAGATGCCCGTGGGCGGATCCCTCTCCATGCAGCGTCTGGATTATTACAGCGTTATGGACACCGTCGAGAGCATGGCAAACGCGCTGATCTCGCTGCGGGATGTTTCCGGCGTGCTCTTGTACTCGTGCGTCGGACGAAACTTCCTGTTGGGTCAGAAAGCGGACGATGAGATGCGCAGGCTCGCGGAGCTTCTGGACGGGAAAATATCCTACCATTTCTGTTACGCGGGCAGTGAGATATGCCCGTTGGAGGACGAATCGGGCGCGCTCGTGAACCATTCGCACAATTATTCGTTCGTCGCCTGTGTGTTTTGACGCGCGCACCTTTGGCGCTTCGACATCGGACGGCGTCGAAATCAGGGCGGACGCCGTTACTTATCCGCCCGCGCCTTGAGGCGCGGAACCGTCATATGAACCCGGCATGGTGAAAAGATGAAGAC
>JAITAX010000195.1 GCA_031283865.1 Eubacteriales Family XIII. Incertae Sedis bacterium | reverse complement strand
GGCGGCGTGCCTTGACAAGGGCGGGCGCAAGGGGTAGAATAGAGATACGGAGAGGTTTGCTTGCTTGTAGGACACGCGTTCCGCGATGAGGAGGGTTTTATGTACAGCTGCAGTTTGGAGAGATTACAGGACAAAATCGATACGTTCAAGAAGTTCGGCGACACGGGTACGGGCGGCATCACGCGGCTTTCTCTTTCGCCGGAGGCGCTGTCGGCCAGGGATGAATTTGCGAAGCGCGCCAAGGCCATGGGTATGCGGCTCAAGACCGATGATATGGCGAATATGTACGCTGTCTTGCCGGGCAGCGAGGACCTGCCCGCGATCATCATGGGTTCGCATGTCGATTCGGTAATCAACGGGGGCAATTACGACGGGGTCCTCGGCGTGCTGACGGCGCTGGAGGTGGCCGAAACCATCTATACGGAAAAGATCCGGACGCGCCGGCCCATCGCCGTGATGATTTGGACGAACGAGGAGGGTTCGCGCTTCGAGCCTGCCATGATGTGTTCGGGCGTCGTGACGGGCAAGTTCGACAAGGCGCGGGCGCTCGCCTCGACGGACGCGAAAGGCGTAAGTTTCGAAACGGCGCTGGAAGCGAGCGGGTACAGGGGCGACGAGAAGAACCGGCTGAACGCGCAGGATTACGCGGGCTATTTTGAGTTGCACATCGAGCAGGGACCCGTCCTCGAAATGGAGCACAAGGAGATCGGCATCGTGGAGGGCGTCCTCGGCATGGTTAATTACACAATCTCGGTCAAGGGCGTCTCCGACCACGCGGGTACGACGCCGCAAAGGACGCGAAAGGACGCGCTCTACGCCGCTTCGCAGTTGATCGTCATGCTGTGGGAAAGGCTCGGCAAGTTGGATTCCGAACTTGTATTCACGACGGGCAAGATCAACGTGTCCCCGAACATCCACACCGTCATCCCTAAGTTGGTCGAGTTTTCGCTGGACGCCAGGCACAAGGACCCGGGGGTCCTCGACCGCGTGGTCGACGTAATCAGGGGTCTGCCCGCCGAGCTGTCCGGCTGCGAGGTGAGCGCGGCGCTGAACTGGAGCCGCAACACCGTGCTGTTCGACAGCGACTATGTGAACGCGGCGGAACAGGCCGCGCGGGACGCCGGCTATTCTTGGCGCAGGATCTACAGCGGCGCGGGACACGACGCGCAGTACGTGGCCGAGGTGCTGCTGCCCGCGACGATGATCTTCGTGCCCAGCGCAGGCGGACACAGCCACTGCGTCGAGGAGTTCACCCCGACCGAGCTGTGTTTGAAAGGCGCGAACGTGATGCTGAACGCGATTTTGGAGATCGATAAAAGATAGACGCCTACCGCTTCGCCACGAAGAATATGCCCACCAGCACCAGCACCACGGCAAAGATCACGCGGAAGTCGAGCCAGTAGAATATGGGTACGTATCGGTTAATCAGGTAGAACATGCCGATGAGGATGAGGACCAAGCCGACGATCATGGCGCCGGAGCTTCTGCCGCCGCTCGCGCGCGCGCGTTTTGCGTCTGCCGCGTAAGCTTCGGCGCTCTCCGCGCCCGCCGGTCCCGTGCCGGCAAATTCGTCGCTGTAGCTCTCCGCCGCGTCGCCGGAAGCGGGCGGCGGCGTTTGCCGGTCGTAGGCGGAACGCCGCAGTCTCGGGGATTCCTCCCGCATGATGATCGCGGCGAAGATGTAGAATACGACGCCGGCCCCCATCAGCGCGAAGACCACCATGAGCAGCCTTACGATCACGGAGTCTATATCGAAATATTCCGCTATGCCGCCGCAGACACCGCAGATTGCCCTGTCCGTTGAGGATCTGTACAGTCGTTTGTTCATTTTTTTGCGCAAGCTCCTTTGCCGATTACGATAATTGTTTCCGAAACGGAAACGCCCAAAACGCGCCCGCCGGCGCGATTGCCTTTGTGGTTATTATATCACAGCCACGCAAAAAAACAAATACCAAAGAGGTGAAAAGCAATGGACATGGACATCGACATCGAAAAATGCAGGGAAATCTTCGGCGCCGACCGCTTTGCGGCCAACGCGGGCATTCGCATAGACGCCGCGTGCGAAGATGAGGTCGTTTGCAGCATGGAAATCCGCGACATGCACCTGAACGCGGGCAACGCCGTGCAGGGCGGCGCCATCTTCACGCTGTCGGACTTCGCTTTCGGCGTGCACTCAAACCTGCACCGATTTTTCGGCGCGGGCGTGGGTCTGACCGTGGGACAGTCGTGCAGCATTTCCTATCTCAGGAGCCCCAAGGGCGGCAAGCTGATCGCCAGATCGACCTGCCTGCACAAGGGCCGCACGATATCCGTATACCGCGTCACGGTCGAGGACGAGCTGGGCAACCGCATTTCCGAGATGCACGGCAACGGCTTTACGACCCGCGCGCAGTTATGAATCCGCCGAATCCGCGGCCGGTTCGCCCGCGAGCGCGTAGATCGCGTCGGCGTAAATCTTCGCGAGCTTAACCATATCTTCTTCAGAAATGTATTCGTCCTTTTGGTGGGCGAGGTCCGGCGCAGCCGGGAAGCCCGGACCGAAAGCGACGATGTGCTTCGCGGCGCGCGCGTAGGTCCCGCCGCC
>JAITAX010000155.1 GCA_031283865.1 Eubacteriales Family XIII. Incertae Sedis bacterium | reverse complement strand
CGCGGAAACACGGACCCCGCGCACTGCATAGGCTGCATAGACCTCTGCCCGAAAAAGGACATCCCTTTCTGCCTGAGCGAGGCGCTGAATGCGACGGCGCGCGGCGACGCGGAAAACGGCATCCTGTTTTGCGCGGAAAACGGCAGCCGCGCCGCGCCCTGCAGCGCGGTAGCCGACATCTTTAAGGCCCTCTGCTGACGGGTGCCGCGGACTTCGCCTTACGACCGCGCGCCGCGCGCGCCGAGCGGCAGCTGCGCGAGAATCACAGCCGCGAACATCAGGACGCAACCCAGCATCTCACGCCCCGTGAAGCGCTCGCCCAGCAGCAGGAAGCCGCCGATCACGCCAAAGATCGCCTCCGTGCTCATGATGACAGACGCGGCGGTGGGATTTGCATACTTTTGACCGATGGCCTGCAGCGTGAAGCCCGCGCCCGACGAAAGCACGCCCGTGTAGAGGATCGCGGGCAGCGCCGCGAGTACGTTTTTGAGGCTGAGGGCGGAGGCCGTCATAAAACGCGCGTCCGCGAAAGGCATGACGGCAAAGCTGAGCGCGCTGCATACGGCGAACTGCGCGCAGGAGAGGCGGATGGCGTCAACGCGCCGCACAAAATGATCGATGACGAGTATGTGCATGGCCCAGAACGCCGCGCCGAACAGGACGATCAGGTCGCCCGGCGCGATGCGAAAGCTTTCGGTGAGGCACAGGCAGTACAGGCCCACGGCGGCGAGAAGCACGCCCGCCCACGTATTCCAATGAATCTTGTGCCTTAAAAATATCCCGAATATGGGAACAAGAATGATGTAGAGCGCGGTGATGAAACCCGCCTTTGAGGCGGTGGTAAACACGAGGCCGATCTGCTGGAAGTTTGAGCCGGCGAACAGGACAAGCCCGCACAAGAGACCGCCCTGCAACAGGGACTTCCCGTCTTCGCTCCGAAACGCGGCAGGCCCGCCGGCAGTCGCGCGCGCGTCCTCGGTCCCGGCAGCCGCCGCGCGCGGGCCGCGCTTCGCGCCGCCCCGGATCAGCATAAAGGCGACCAGGCTGAGCGCGCCCAGCGCGGTGCGGGTGCCGTTGAAAAAGAACGGTCCGACATGCTCCATGCCGGAACGCTGCGCGACAAAGGCAAAGCCCCAGATCATGGCCGAAAGCATCAAAAGACCTGTTGATTTGATCGTATTGTTCATTGTGAAATCCCCCCAATCCCCTATGGACACAGCTGTCGCCGCAAATCCCGCAGCGCGCTGCGACTTTCCTTATCTCTTACCGCATCTGCGGCGATATTTCTTCATTTTTGATCGCTTTTAATATAAATGTAAATTGGGAATCCGGGTGCATTGCTTCAGGGTGCATTCAGGGTGCTTTTTTGAGATTCGTATTCCCTTTTTATGCGATCCGTGGTATACTGAATTGCGTGAGTAAGCCAAGCAGTCGCGTGCGCGCGAGCGCATGAGGAAAGTCCGGGCTCCAGAGGGTAAGGACGCCGGATAACGTCCGGTGAAGGCGACTTTAAGGAAAGTGCAACAGAAACACACCGCCGAAACGGGTAGATTACCTGTGGTAAGGTTGAAATGGTGAGGTAAGAGCTCACCGGCGGCATGGTAACATGCCGGCCGTGTAAACCCCGTCCGGAGCAAGGCCAAGCAGGGCATCGTCATCCTCGGGTGACAGCGGCGGCCCGTCGCTGCCCGGTATGGTAGGCCGCAAGAGCCTGTTGGCGACAGCAGGCCAAGATAGATGATTGCTGCCCGCCCCGCCCAAGGCGCGCGACGCGCGCCTTTGGCGGGGCGGGGAGACAGAACCCGGCTTACGGCTTACTCATCATCGAATTTGCAACCGCGCAAGCCGCCGTTTCGCCGGTTTGCGCGGTTCTCACGAAACGCTCATACGCAGGGAACCGACATCGTCGTTTATCCTTGCGGCTTTCGCCGCAGGGTGTTTTTTAATGGACGGAAGCGGGATTTTGGGTTGCTTGCGACCGCCGCCGCCGCAGTGCTCGCCGGATGCGCCGATTTTGACGGATTTTTAATTACAAAGAAAGGTTGTACAGGAACACAGTATATGGAAAACAACGAATCAAAGGACAGGGAAAAAGAAAACAAGATGGGTGTTATGCCCATAGGCAAGCTGCTCGCGACCATGTCCTTTCCGGCCATGGTTTCAATGTTGATTCAGGCGCTTTACAGCATCGTGGACAGCTTTTTTGTGGCGCGCATCTCGGAAAAGGCGCTGTCTGCCGTCACGCTGGTCTTTCCGATCCAGATGCTCATGATCTCGGTCAGCGTCGGCACGGGCGTCGGCCTCAGCTCCCTCATCGCGCGGCGGCTCGGCGAGAAGCGCCTCGAGGATGCGAATCACGCGGCCGCGCACGGCTTCCTGCTGGCGTTTTGCAGTTGGATCGTCTTTGCGCTCTTCGGTCTGTTCGGCACGGCGCCCTTTGTAAGTTTGTTTTCGGATGATCCCGAGATCAGCTCGCTCGCGGTGCGCTTCTGCACGATCGTCAGCGTAGGCTCGCTCTTTCTCTTCTTCCAGATCAACACGGAAAAGACGCTGCAAGCCACGGGCAACATGCTCTTTCCGATGATCTTCAACATCACGGGGGCGCTGTGCAACATCGTGTTGAACCCCATATTGATCTTCGGACTCTTCGGCGCGCCGCGACTTGGCATCGCAGGCTCCGCCGTTTCCACAATCATCGCCCAGTTCATCGCGATGTCGTTCGGGTTTTTCATGCTCTTCCGCTTCAAGCACGCGGTGCAGATCAGCTTTAAGGGTTTCAGGCCGAGGGCGAGAACCATCCTCGACATCTATTCCGTCGGGCTGCCGTCTATCATCATGCAGGCCGTCATGTCGTTCACGCTGTCGATCACGAACTTCATCTTGATCCGGCTGACACCCACGGCGATTGCCGTGCTCGGCGTGTATTTCCGCATACAATCGCTGATCTTCATGCCCGTATTCGGCCTGAACCAAGGCGCGCTGCCGATCATCGGCTACAATTTCGGCGCGCGCAACAGGGCGCGGCTCATGGAAACCTACAAGAAAGCCGTCTTTATCGCTCTGGCGATCATGACGGCGGGTCTTCTGTTATTTCAAATTTTTCCGCATGAAATCCTGCTTATATTCAACGCCACGCCGGACATGCTGCGCATCGGCGAGCGGGCGCTCCGCATCATCAGCGTCGGCTTCGTATTCGCGGCCTTTGCCATCGTGTCCATCACGCTGCTGCAGGCGCTGGCGCACGGCGTGCTGACGATGATTCTGTCCCTGATGCGGCAGATGATCTTCACCCTGCCGATGGCTTGGTTCTTCGCGAGCTTTTTCGGTCTCGACTACTTCTGGTTCTGCTATCCGCTGTCGGAGATCTTCACGACGGGCATCTTGGCCGTCGTGATGGTGCGCATCTACAGGAGGGAAATAAGGAATCTATGATAAGGCGCTTTGTGAGCTGGAACGTGAACGGCCTGCGGGCCGCGCTCGGCAAGGGCTTCCTCGACTTTTGCCGCGCGGAGAACGCAGACGCGATCTGCGTGCAAGAGACGAAGATGCAGCTTGGGCAAGCCGCGGTCGACCTGCCGGGCTACGAGCAGTTTTGGAACAGCGCGGACAGGAAAGGCTATTCCGGCACGGCTGCGTTCACGCGGCTGCGCCCGTCCGGCCTGCGGTATGACATCGAGGCGGCGGGCCACGATACGGAGGGACGCGCGATCACGCTTGAGTTTGACGCGTTTTATCTCGTGACGGAGTACACGCCGAACGCGCAGGACGGCTTGGCGCGCATAGGCTACCGCATGGAGTGGGAAGACGCGATGCGCGCCTATCTCGTGCGGCTCGACGCGCAAAAGCCCGTCATTCTCTGCGGGGATCTGAATGTCGCCCACAACGAGATCGACCTGAAAAACCCCAAGAGCAACCGCGGCAACGCGGGTTTTTCCGACGAGGAACGCGGCAAATTCGACGAGCGCCTTGCGGCAGGCTTCACGGACGCTTTCCGCTTCCTCTACCCGGATCGCAGGGACGCCTACACGTGGTGGTCTTTTCGCGCGGGCGCCCGCGCGCGGAATGCGGGATGGCGCATCGACTACTTTCTGGTATCGAACCGCATCGCGGAGCGCGTGGAGGATATGGTCCTGCTGAATGACGTGCACGGCAGCGACCATTGCCCCGTGCGGTTGTTGATCGACCTATAGCCGGTCGCCGCCTGAGGCCGCCGCCTGAGGCCGCCGCGCCCCTCGTATAAGCGCCTTTTGAACAATTTTTCACCAATTTCTTCATAATTATGGAACCATGCAAAACGCCGCGCCGTCATATCCTTGTCGCTCTGCGTTTTGAGGCCCTGCGCGAAGCGACCGCAACAGAATATCGTGACAGAATACCGTATTTGTGAAGTAAACAACAGAAAAGAACGGAAAGGAGTGCGTGCAAGGATGAGCATGAATCTGTCAAAACGCGCCGCCTGCCTCATCGCGGCGGCGGCCTTAATCCTGAGCCCGGTCGCGCCGGCCCTCGCGGCGGAAACGGACGGCCTCGAAGCGGCGATCCTGCTTGTGAAAGGGCTTGCGGACGTGCCCGAGAGCATGGAGGACTTCAATTACCACATCTTCGAGGACGAGACGCGCGACTACGCGGTCTACAACCTGAACTGGAGCGACGGCGGCGAACGCGGCGCGGTCAACGCCGAGGTCGCGAACGGCAAGCTCACGTCGCTCTACCGCAACTATCTCGGCGAGGCGCAGACCGGCCTCGGCAGCGTGAGCCGCGAAACCGCGCGCCGCACGGCGGA
>JAITAX010000124.1 GCA_031283865.1 Eubacteriales Family XIII. Incertae Sedis bacterium | reverse complement strand
CAATCGCCTCGTATTTGAACGCCCTGCGCCGCATTTACGTCGTGGAGGATTTGCCCGCGTGGAATCCGGCCATGCGCTCCAAGACCGCCCTGCGAACCTCCCCCAAACGCCATTTCACCGACCCGTCCATCGCCTGCGCCGTGCTTCGCGCCACGCCGGACAGCCTGCTTTCCGATTTCAATACGTTCGGCCTGTTGTTCGAATCCCTCTGCGTCCGGGATCTGCGCGTGTATGCGCAGGCGGCGGACGGCGAGGTATTCTACTACCGCGACAAGAGCGGTCTGGAAGCGGATGCAATCGTGCATTTGAAAGACGGACGCTGGGGCGCGGTCGATGTCAAGATGGGAACGAAAGAAATCGAAACCGCAGCCTTGAACCTGCAAAAGCTCCGCGATAGGGTCAACGCGGATAAAATGCGCGCGCCGTCGTTTTTAATGGTGCTGACCGCCGCAGGCCCGGCGTATCGCCGCGCCGACGGCGTGTATGTGACGCCGATCAGCTGTTTGAAGCACTGATGCGCGCTGTCCCCTGTGCTCATTAGCCCTTGCGCTTCTTCACGCATTCCGTCAGCAGGTATTCGATCTGCCCGTTCACGGAGCGAAATTCATCCTCCGCCCAAGCGGCGATCTCCGTGTAGAGCCGGGCCGACAGCCGCAGCGGTATCTGTTTCTTCTCTCCGTCTTTCTTTTCCATATCGCAACCCGTCTAATACAGGGAACCGCTGTTCACGACGGGATGCGGGTCCTTGTTGCCGCACAGGACGACGAGCAGATTGCTTACCATGGCGGCCTTGCGCTCGTTGTCCAGATCTACGATGTCGTGCTCGCTGAGCTGCGCGAGCGCCATCTCGACCATGCCGACCGCGCCCTTGACGATGGCTGAGCGCGCGTCTATGATTGCGGCCGCCTGCTGCCGCTGCAGCATCGCGGCGGCGATCTCCGGCGCGTAGGCCAAGTGCGTGATGCGCGCCTCCAGCACCTCAAGCCCCGCGGCATCGACCTTTTCCTGTATGGCTTCTTTCAATCGGTCGGCCACCTCTTGGCTGCTGCCGCGCAGCGAGCGCTCATCTTCTTCACCCGGGACGTCGTAGGGATAGAGGCGCACGATGCCCCGCAGCGCCGAATCGCACTGTATCGACAAAAATTCGCTGTAATTGTCCACGTTGAAGATCGCCTTGGCCGTGTTCACAACGCGCCATATGACGACGATGCCGATCTCGATGGGATTGCCCTGGAGATCGTTGATCTTCTGCTTGTCGTTGCTCAAGGTCATGGTCTTCAGCGAGAGCTTTTTGTTTTTGTGCGCGCTTTGCGTCGCAGAGGAGCCGGACAGAACGCTTGCCAACGACGATTGATTCGCCGCTGCCGCTGCGGCCTGCGCCTTTTCCGTTTGGGCGGGCGTCGCCGCCGTCGTGAAAGGGTTGACGAAGAAGAAGCCCGGGCCGCGCAGCGTGCCGTAGTATTGGCCGAAGAGGGTCAGCACGTAGGCTTCGTTGGGTTTGAGGACGCGCAGTCCCGCGAACAGAAAGGGCATGAGGACGAAGAGGCATATGCACAGCAGGACGAGAGCGGTGAGGCCCTCGGTGCTGTAGCCCTCGCGCGCGAAGCCGCGAAGCCTGAGCGCGAGGCGGGCGATGATGAGCAGCGTGAGCAGGCAGTTCAGGAGCAGCATGAACATGCCGTTTGCGGCGGCGGCTTTCTTTTCCTCGCTGTGCGGTTTTCTTTCATTGGGATTTTCCATGGGGGGATTCCTTTCCGCCGCCTCGCGGCGGCCATGTCGTATGCGATATATATATGATATCATTATGATATCAGAATTGTTCGCGCCCGTCAAGCGGTTTTTTTTCAAAAAAGCGCAAAAAAAAGAGTGGCTGTTCAGAGGTAGACGGCCGGAGGCTTGGTAATCCACTCTGCAACAAAAAAGAGTGGCTGTGTTGACTTTGGAGCGCAATGTGATAAAATACAGATTATTGCATTGGTGCGGATTGCGGCGCGGATTGCGGCGCTTGCCGGAATGGATTTATGATCGGAGGATCGGTGCTATGAGGGCTTTTGCGGATCGATCATTGTTTGAGGACGGGAACTTGGCGCTTGCGCTGGCACCCGGGCTGACGCCTGCGGGACTTGTTGACAATCCCGATTTCTTTCGCGGGTTTGCGGCTTATCCGCAGGTGTTTGCGCGGGGGCTTTTGGTGCTTGCCGACGTTGCGTCCACGCGCTATTTCAACTATACGCCGGTCGCGCAGCGCGACCCGGTTTTGTCGGCGCAGGGCGACCTCTTGCGGGCGGAATGCTTTTCCGCGTGCAACGGCGTGTATGCGCGGCTCGATCTCTTGGAATCAGGTTTTGACGGGGAAATCGGGCGGGGTACGACGAATGTGGATATCGGGCCGGCGCTCAGGACGGCGCTGACGCGTATCCGCCGGGAGGATAAGCTGCACGTGCGAATCGGCGGCGACGGATTCACGGCTTCGCCGATTCGCCGGGCCGGCGAAAGGGTGGCACGGATGGAAGAGCCGCTGCGGGAACGGCCGGTGGAAATGCCGGACAGATGGGTGCGCGCCTTGGGGAACGCCGCGGACATTCACCGGGGCATGAAGCCGGTGTTTGCCCTGAAAGGCGCGCAGGCGCAAGCCTTTGTCGCGTCGCTGCCGCCCGCCACGGGAAAGAACGGGGCCGCCTGGCTGACGCCGTCGCGCACGGGCGTGAAGCTCGCGCCGCGCCGCTCGCCCGGCGCCGTTTACGCATCGGGGCTGCATCGGCTGAGCGCGCTGAAACGCGTGTTAACCAATATCTCCGATATGATTTTTTATATGCCGGCGGACGGGGAAGCCGGGGCGTTCATGGCGGACGCGGCTCTGCCGGGCGCGCGGCTTACGTTCAGCTTGACCGCCGAGGCTTGGCACGGCTATTCGGGGGAGGGCGCTCTGCTCACGTCGCTTGCGCGGGATACCGTGTTCGAAGACGCCGCCTTCATCGGCGCCGCGCTCGAATTTGAATCCGCGTTTGATGAGACGCGCTTTGCCGGGCGGCGGATGGACGAAGAACGGGTGCGGGACGCCTTGGCCGTGCTCGCCGTTTCCGGCAAACTCGGTTTCGATGCGCGGACAAGCGCCTATTTCCATCGGGAACTGCCCGACGACCCGGATCGCGTATTGAAAGACAATCCGCGTTTGATTGCCGCGCGCAAACTTGCGGATGCCGTGAAAAATCTCGGCGAAAACCGATGGCTCGTCCCCTCGAACGGAACGGATTATTTGGTCGGCCTTGGCCCGGACGGGGACGCACAGGAGATGCGATGCACCTGTACTTGGTATTTGAACCACCAAAACAAGCGCGGTCCGTGCAAGCATATTTTGGCCGTACAACTGAGGGAGGGGAAGCTGTGAGGAAAGAATTGCAGGACGCCGTCGCCGTTTTTAAAGCCTTGGGCTGGGCGGACGCCGCTCCGGAAGATGTGCTGCGACTGCCTCCGGGTACGCCCGAACAAAAACGGACGGCGCTGGCCGGGCTGAAAAGCGGCGAATGGGGTGAATTTGCGAAATTGAGCGAAAACACTTACGGTTGGCGCAGTTTTATCGATGCGGACAGCGGCAGGCTTGCCCTCTTTGCGATTCGCGTGGGCGTAGACGCGAGAAGAGCCGCGAACATCCTGACAACCGGCGGTTTCAGCCGGCCGGAATTGCAGGTCGCCGTGATCGCCGAGCGCGGCGCGCGGTACGCGTCCGACTTTATCAATCATGCCTGCATCTCGCGCCGGAGGATGTTTGAACATTCGGCTTCGGCGTTCGGCAATACGGCGGTGCGCCTTGTGTACAGCTTGGATTTGGACGTCCCGCAAACTGTCGAGTACATAAAGGATTGGTCGGTCTACGCTGCGGCGGCATTGGGGCTGAAAGCGGAAACGCGTTACAATGAAACGGATCTGCCGGGCTTGGATTTGATTGAGAAACGCTATGCCGAACATATCCGAACCGGCGCGGCGGTCGGCGCTCCGGCGACGGGTCCTTTCAGTGCGGTGCTGTCTGCGGGCGTGAAGCGCGGCCTTATCGCGCGCGACGAAGCGGTTTCTGTGGTGTTCTCGGCGCTCGACGCCGCGATTCGCCCCGGCGACCGCAAGGTTTGGCTGCGCGTGCTGGATGAACTGAGCGTTTCCGACGCGGAATTGGCCGAGCGCGCGCAAACTTTGATCCCCCTCTTGTCGACGGGCGAAACGGCTGTGATCGAACGTTTGGCGCCGACGCTCATCGCGCGCGCCGAAGGCGGCTCGCTGACGGAACTGCTGCTCGCGTCTTTGACCGCGAAGACGAAGAAAGCAAGAGAAGCGGTGCTGAAATCCGCCCTCGGCCGCCCGCGGCCCTGCGACGCGGACGCGTTGGCGTCGTGGCTGTCCGTCCTCGCGGGCGATGCGG
>JAITAX010000113.1 GCA_031283865.1 Eubacteriales Family XIII. Incertae Sedis bacterium | reverse complement strand
CCTTTCGGTGTGGGCTATCTGACCGCCGCTTTCACGGGCGACGGGGAGGCGGACAGCCTGTTGCCGGCCATCCTGTCGGATCGAAAGGCCCGCACGGAGAAGCTTCGCGGCGGTGAGGGTACTTTCGCGCGTCTGGCGCGGCGCAACGTCGAAGCCTACGTCCGCACGGGGAAGCCCATCAAGCTGCCGGCCGACACGGATCCCGCGCTGCTCTCGCAGCGGGCCGGCGTATTCGTTTCCATCAAGAAAGACGGCAATCTGCGCGGCTGCATCGGAACGATCCTGCCGACGGAACAAAACGTCGCCGCGGAGATCCTCACAAACAGCGTTTCCGCTGCGGCGCGCGACCCGCGCTTCGATCCGATCGGCCCCGATGAGCTGGACGCTCTCAGCTACAGCGTGGACGTGCTGTCGCCGCCCGAACCCATAAAGAGCAAGCGGGAGCTGGACGTTTCGCGCTACGGCGTCATCGTGACGCGCGGACACAGGCGCGGCCTTTTGCTTCCGAATCTCGACGGCGTGGACAGCGTGGAGCAGCAGATATCGGTCGCGCTGCAAAAGGCCGGCATACGCGCAGACGAACCCTATGCGCTTGAACGCTTCGAGGTGGTGCGGCACACATGAAACGCGTGAAACGCGCGCGCTTCTGCGAATCGGACGGCGCGAACGCGCGCTGCGCGCTGTGCCCGCACCGCTGCCGCATCGGGGAGGGCAAAACAGGCTTGTGCGGCGCGCGCCGCAACATCGGCGGCGTCCTCATCGCGGAAAGCTACGGCCAAGTGTCCTCCCTCGCGCTCGATCCCATCGAAAAGAAGCCGCTGTATCACTTTCACCCGGGGCGCCGCATCCTCTCGATGGGCGGCTACGGCTGCAATATGAACTGCAGCTTCTGCCAGAACAGCGCTGTCTCCAAGGCGAAACCCGAAACGGAATTTGTATCCCCCGAGCGGCTGGTCGAAATCGCGGCCTCTATGCCCGGCAACCTCGGCCTCGCTTTCACCTACAACGAGCCGCTGATCGGCGCGGAGTACCTGCTCGACGCCGCGCCCCTGCTGCGCGAGCGGGGTCTGAAAGTCGCGCTCGTCAGCAACGGGATGATCTGTGCGGAACCGCTCGAGGAACTGCTGCCTTTCGTCGACGCGATGAACATAGATTTAAAGGCTTTCACGCAGACGTTCTACCGCAAAATGGGCGGGGATGCGGAAACGGTCAAGCGGAACATCGCGCGCTGCGCCGAATCCTGCCATGTGGAGGTGACGACGCTGATCATTCCGGGGGAAAACGACGGCGACGATGAAACGGAAGCGCTGTCCGCGTGGCTCGCGTCGATCTCCCGCGACCTCCCGCTCCATCTCACGCGCTTCTTCCCGCGATACCGCATGACGGAGAAGCCGCCGACGCCTATCGAAACGCTCACGCGCATAGCCAAAATCGCGCGCCGCGCGCTCACGCACGTACACGTGGGCAACGTCTGAGGGGCGGCGCGGGCGAAACCGCGGCGCAGACGAAACGCGAGGCAGGCGAAACGCAAGCGGCGCGGACGCGCACAGCCGCCGAAAGCGAAAGGAATTAAGATGACAGAAGCCCCGCAACACAGAGCCGTAGCCTTGGACGACGACAAGGACGCGCTCGTAATCCTCGATCAGACAAAGCTGCCGAACGAGGTCGTATATCTGAGCCTCACGCGGCAAGAGGACATCCGGCGCGCCATCCGCCTGCTGCAGGTGCGCGGCGCGCCGGCCATCGGCGCGGCGGCGGCCGTCGGCCTGTATCTGGCGGCCAAATCCATCGACGCGACCGACAACGGCGCGTTTTACGCGCAATTCGGGGCGGCCAAGGACGCGCTCGCCGCGACGCGGCCCACGGCGGTAAACCTCTTCCGCGCGCTCGACCGCATGGAGTCCGTCGCGGAGGCGCACAGAAGCGAGACCCCGGTGCGCGTCAAAACGCTGCTGCGCGACGAAGCGCTCCGCGTCCTCGAAGAGGACGCGGCCGCCTGCCGCGCTATCGGCGAACACGGCCTCGGCCTGCTGCGCGACGGCGACGGCATCCTGACGCATTGCAACGCCGGATATCTGGCGACGACGCGATACGGCACCGCGCTCGCGCCCATCCACCTCGGCATCGAAAGGGGCTATCGCTTCAAGCTGTTCGTCGACGAAACGCGGCCCTTACTGCAGGGGGCGCGCCTCACCGCCTTTGAACTCTGCGCCGCCGGCGCGGAAACGACGCTGATCTGCGACAACACAGCCGCCTGCGTGATGAAGAACGGATGGGTGCAGGCGGTGCTCGTGGGCTGTGATCGCCTTGCGGCCAACGGGGACGCGTGCAACAAGATCGGCACCTCCGGCGTGGCGATTCTGGCAAAGCACTACGGCGTCCCTTTTTACGTCTGCGCGCCGACCTCCACGATTGACGCGCGCGCCGCGACGGGCGAGGACATCCCCATCGAACAGCGGCCGCCCGAGGAAATCACGGAGATGTGGTACAAAGAGCGCATGGCGCCGCAGGGTGTGCGCGTGTACAACCCCGCTTTCGACGTCACGGATCACGCGCTGATCACAGGCATCGTGACCGAATGCGGCGTCCTCCGGCCGCCCTACGGCGAGAGCATAAGGCGCGCCGCGCGAGAGGCGGCGGTTTGACAAAACCCGAGGCGGACGCAGCGGTCCGCAGAGGTCGCCGGGCGGGCCGCGCTGCGCCGGCGCGCCGCACGCGAGACGAAAACCCGATCAATATGACATTTCGGTGATGTTATTCCAATATCGCGCGGGCATAAAGCGCCGCTGACAGGCGGGATTGCTGCGCTCGCGGATGGCTGCCGCGTTGAAATATTCGCGCCAGAGCTTGCGGTATTGCCGTTCCGCGTCCGTTTCGGCGAGCGCGCCCGCGTCGTGAAAATCCGTTATATACCAATCCCCGGCTGCGGACACGAGGGCCTTTTTGCGGCGCTTGTCGTGTATGATGAAAGGCTCCGCCTTGAATCGGTCGCAGAAATGCGGCGCCAGAAATTCCACGATGTCGTGATCCGGCGTCATGGGCGCGTAGAGTATGGGCCTCTCGGCGATTCCCGCGCCGGGTTTGAACTCCGAAAAACGCACGAGACCGCACATCCGGTGTACCTCTTTCACCACCTTTTGCTCCGCCTGCTGCACCGCAAACACGATGGGATTGCCGAAGAGCAGGCGAATCCTCGATCCCTGCTTAAAGCCGAGGCGTATGTAGCGCAGAAGCATCGCCTCCTTGTCGGGCGCGCTCGACCGAAAAGCCGTGTAGATCCGCTTCAGATCGTGCGCGGACATCTTGCTTTCGATGGCCGCG
>JAITAX010000057.1 GCA_031283865.1 Eubacteriales Family XIII. Incertae Sedis bacterium | reverse complement strand
CTGACGCGGGACGTCGGCTCGTTCAGCCTGTACGACGTCTTTGCCGCGACGGAAGAGAAGTTGCTCCTGACCGCCTGTCTGCGAAAGGGCTTCGCCTGCCCCATGAACGAGGGCGGCGCTCCTTGCGGCGTACACAGAGAATTTGTCCGGCTGCAGGAAATGCTGTTCGCCGGGTTAAAGGAAAAAACGATTTCAGAGGTGTTGGGTTTGGCGCACGACGCCGACGCCCGTGTTTCGGGTTGAGGACGCCTGTGCGGCAAGCCGATGTTGGGGAAAAAGGAGGTCGATTCAATGTCATTCAAAACAACTGAGGCGCACGAGGCTCTGCGAAGAAGGGTCCGGGAATTCGCAGAAACGGAAATCCAGCCGCTGGCGTTCCTGCTGGACAAGGAAAACGAATTTCCCGCGGACGCCATCAAAAAATTCGGGGAAATGGGCCTGATGGGCATTCCCTATCCAAAGGAGTACGGCGGCGCGGGCCTCGATGTCTTGAGTTACGCCATCGCCGTAGAGGAACTCGCCCGCGTGGACGGCGGCACGGGCGTCATCCTGTCCGCGCACGTTTCGCTGGGCACGTGGCCGATCTTCGCCTACGGCAGCGAGGCGCAGAAGCAGAAATATCTCATACCGCTGGCGAGGGGCGAAAAGATCGGCGCCTTCGGCCTGACCGAACCGGGTGCCGGCAGCGACGCGAGCGGGACGGAAACCACCGCGTTGCTCGACGGGGATCACTACATCCTCAACGGCGGGAAGATCTTCATCACCAACGCCTGCAAGGCCGACACCTATGTCGTGTTCGCCGTGACGACGCCGGATATCGGCACGCGCGGCATCAGCGCTTTCATCGTGGAGAAGGACCGGGACGGCTTCAGCTTCGGCGATCATTACGATAAGCTGGGCATCCGTTCCTCCGCCACGGCGGAACTGATCTTCAACGACGTAAAGGTCCCGAAAGAAAACCTGCTCGGCCGGGAGGGCGAGGGCTTCCGCATCGCCATGGCGACCTTGGACGGCGGGCGCATCGGCATCGCCTCGCAGGCGCTCGGCATCGCGCAGGGCGCCTATGAGAACGCGCTGGAATACGCCAAAGAACGCGTGCAGTTCGGCAAGGCCATCGCGCACCAGCAGGTCATTTCCTTCAAACTGGCCGACATGGCGACGAAGCTCAGGGCGGCCCGCTTCCTGATCTACAGCGCCGCCGAGCTGAAGGAAAACCACGAGCCCTACGGCATGGAATCCGCCATGGCCAAACAATCCGCCTCCGACGTCGGTCTCGAGATCGTCAACGACGCGCTCCAGATATTCGGCGGCAACGGCTACCTCAAGGGCATGGAGGTGGAGCGCGCCTACCGCGACGCCAAGATCTGCACGATTTACGAGGGGACCAACGAGATACAGCGCATCGTGATCGCCTCCCACATCATCGGCAAGGCCCCCAAGGAAGAGGCCGGCGCGAAGAAAAAGAAAGCGGGCGCCGTCACGGGCGAACGCAAGAAGCTGATCCTGAAAGACGGCTCGCCCAAGGAGCGCGTCGCGGCCCTCGCGGAGGCCCTCAAAAAAGACGGTTACGACTTCACGGTCGGCATCGACATCAACACGCCCATCGCGCAGGCCGAACGCGTAGTCAGCGCGGGCAAGGGCATAGGCGACAAGAAGAACATGGAATTAGTCAAGGCGCTCGCGATTCAGGCCGGCGCGGCTGTCGGTTCCTCCCGTCCCGTCGCGGAAACGCTGAAATATCTGCCGCTGAACCGCTATGTGGGCATGTCCGGCCAGAAATTCAACGGCAATCTCTACATCGCCTGCGGCATCTCCGGCGCGGGCCAGCATCTGAAAGGCATCAAGAACGCGACGACCATCGTCGCCGTCAACAACAACGCCAACGCGCCCATCTTCAAGAACTGCGATTATGGCATCGTCGGCGACGTGCTTGAAATCCTTCCCCTGCTGACGGCCGCGCTGGACAACGGCAAACCCAAGACCCCCGCGCCGCCCATGAAGAAGCTGCGGCGCTCCACGCCCAAGAAGCTGCCGCCCGTCTGGAAGCAGCACATCTGCAACGGCTGCGGCTACGAGTACATCCCGGACCTCGGCGACCCCGCGGGCGGCGTGCCCGAGGGCGTGCTGTTCGAGAGCCTGCCCGAGGGCTGGACCTGCCCGGAATGCGGCGAGAGCAAGGATCAATTCATCGAGCTGTGAGGATAGAATAAAGGAGGTACCGCAATGTATTGCGTGAGAAAAGTAACCGAAGATCTCTACTGGGTAGGCGCCAACGATCACAGGCTGCAGCTCTTTGAGAACATCCACCCGCTGAACGGCGTGGGCGTTTCCTACAATTCCTATCTGCTTCTGGACGAAAAAACCGTCCTCTTCGACACGGTGGACTGGGCCGTCTGCCGTCAGTACATCGACAACGTGAAGCACGTCCTCGGCGGGCGCAAGCTTGATTATCTCGTAATCAACCATCTGGAGCCGGATCACGCCGCGTCCATCGACGAGATCCTGCTGCGCTTCCCGGAGACCAAGCTCATCAGCAACGAGAAAGCTTTTATGCAGATGCGGCAGTTCGGCTTCAACATAGACGGGCGCTATGAGGAAATCGCGGAGGGCGATACGCGCAGCTTCGGCAAGCACACAATCGCCTTTGTCTACGCGCCGATGGTGCATTGGCCGGAGGCCATGGTGTCTTTCGACGTGACGAACGGCGTGCTGTTCGCGGCTGACGCTTTCGGCTCTTTCATCGCGCTGGACGGCGTGCTGTTCGCCGACGAGGTGGACTTTGACCGCGACTGGATTGACGAGGCCAGACGATATCTCACGAACATCGTCGGCAAGTACGGCCCCCACATCCAGGCGCTGCTGAAGAAAGCGACGCCGCTGCTGCCCGACATCAAGTTCATCTGTCCGCTCCACGGCCCCGTCTGGCGCAAGGACTTAGGCTACATCATCGAGAAGTACGACAAGTGGAGCCGCTACGAGCCGGAGACGGACGGCGTGCTGATTATCTACGCGTCGATGTACGGCAACACGGAGAGCGCCGCGATGTGCCTTGCGACCAAGCTGCGCGAAAAGGGCGTCCGCGACGTAAAGGTGCGCGACGTTTCGAACACGCACGTGTCGTGGCTCATCTCCGAAACGTTCAAGTACAGCCACGTCGTCCTCATGTCCGTGACCTACAATCTCGGCATCTACCCGCTCATCCACAATTACCTGATGGATATGAAAGCGCTGAATTTGCAGCAGCGCACGTTCGCCGTCGTGCAGAACGGCACGTGGGCGCCGAAATCGGGCGACATCATCCGGGAATTTTTGGACAATGAATTGAAGCAGATCACGGTGCTGAACGACGAGCTTACGATCAATTCCTCCATGACGCCGGAGAACGGCATAGAAATGGACGGCATGGCGGACAGCATCATCGCGTCCATGAAGAAAGACTGAAGCGATGTACAAAGTGTTCATCATAACGGCCAGCGATTCGTCCGCCGCGGGGACGCGCGCGGACGAATCGGGACCCGCGATCCGGGAGATATTGGCCGCCTACGGGCGCTTCTCCGCAGAGGGGATCATCGTGCTGCCCGACGACCGGGCCGCGCTGGCGCGCGAGATGGCGCGGTTGGCCGACGAAGCCGGCGCGGACCTGATCCTCACGACCGGCGGCACGGGCTTCTCGAAGCGGGATGTCACGCCGGAAGCCACACTCGACGTGACGGAGCGGCGCGTGCCCGGCATCCCCGAGGCCATGCGCAAGCTCTCCCTCGAAATCACGCCGCGCGCCATGCTCTCCCGCGCGGAGGCCGGCATACGGGGCAACACGCTGATCGTCAACCTGCCGGGCAGCCCCAAAGCCGTCCGCGAAACGCTGGATTATATCCTGCCCTCCGTCGAACACGGTTTGGATATTTTGCAGGGGCGGGACGGGGACTGCGCGCGGGGGTGAGGCTTACTGCGGTTTATTGCGGCGGCCGGTGCAGCACGTACTTCGCGACGTACTCCTCCAGACTGCCGATGCCGTTTTCGCGCATCAGTTCGGCGGCCTCTCTGC
>JAITAX010000012.1 GCA_031283865.1 Eubacteriales Family XIII. Incertae Sedis bacterium | reverse complement strand
AGAGATCAGCATTCCAAGCGACGCGATCAAAAAACTCGCGGACAGCGACCTGAGCGTTGAGGTCAAACTCCCGCAAGGATCGGTGACTTTCGATAAGGCGGCGCTCGCGGCAGTCGGCGCAAGCGCTGCGAACTCACCCGTAAGCGTGCGCATCGAGGACGCGAAAGCGCAGTTGAATGCGCCGCAGCAAAGCACGGTCGGCAGTCGCCCCGTGTATGATATTTCGGTAAAGAGCGGAAACGCATACGTCACGGATTTCGGCGGCGGCGCGGTGACCGTCAGCATTCCCTACACGCTGAAATCCGCGGAAAAAGCGAGCAATCTCGTGATCTATTACCTCAAAGACGACGGCAGCGTTGAGAAAATCGCATGTACCTATAACGCGGAAACGCGGTGCGTGGTTTTCCGGACGGCGCACCTGTCGAAATACTACATCGGCTACGAAGAATGGATAAACCTCTACGGCGATGTGCGCGAAACGGATTGGTTCTACGACGCGGTGCGATACGTCAGTGAAAAAGAGCTTTTCGGCGGCACGGATGTCGGTTTTGAGCCGGCTGTGCCGATGACCCGCGCGATGCTCGTAACGGTGCTGTACCGCTACGCGATGCCTGCAAGAGGCGCGAACACGACGGACTTCACGGATGTTCCGCTCGACCTGTGGTATTCCGACCCGATTGCATGGGCGGCAAGCAGCGGCATTGTGACCGGCAGCGACGGCAAATTCCGGCCTGACGCTCCGATCACGCGGCAGGAAGTCGCGGCGATACTGTTTCGATTCACACAACAATTCGGCGAGGGACCGTCCGGGGATTGGGCAATTCGCCTGCCATACGCGGATGTTGCCGAGATAGCCTCTTGGGCGAACGAACCCGCAATGTGGGTGACGATGAAAGGCATCATCACAGGCCGGCCCGGCGATCTGTTCGCGCCGGCAGGCACGGCGACGCGCGCGGAGGTCGCGACGATGCTGATGCGGTATATTGAAGCGGCAAAGTAATGCGGATTTTGGACAAGCCAAAGTCGGACAGACCGTTTGCGATTGTTCCGCAGCAGAAAGAAGCACGCCATGTACGAAGATGAGGAATACAGAAGCAAGCTGACTGCGGCGGAATACGCGCGTTCCGAAGCGGACCGTCAAAACGCCCGGGCGCGCGAGCAATACGGCGCCGGGGCGCGGTCGCAGCCGGAAGTGCACGCGCCGCGCCGCGCGGGCGGATGGCGAAAGGGCGCGCTGATCTACGTCGCCGTCTTCGTCGGGGTGCTGTTGCTGGGTTTCGCGTTTCGGGAGATGTTTTCGGGTACGGGCGATTCCGGCGGCGGCGCCGCCGCGCCGAGCCGCCCGTACATCGCGCAGCTCAACGTGATCGGGACCATCGACGGCGCGCCCACCGTCGATCTGCTTGGAAACGTGAGCGGCTATGATCACGCGTGGACGCTTTCGCGCATAGACGATCTCATCTATGACGAGAACAATTACGGCCTGATCCTCTTCGTCGATTCGCCGGGCGGCGGCGTCTACGAGAGCGACGAGCTGTACCTCAAGCTGCGGGAATACAGGGAGAGCACGGACTGCCCCATCTACGCGGTCATGGGTTCGATGGCGGCCTCCGGCGGCTACTACATTTCGGCCGCCGCCGAGCGCATCTACGCGAACCGCAACACGTGGACGGGTTCCATCGGCGTGACGATGGGTACGATGGTGGACCTCAGCGGTCTGCTCGAACGCTACGGCGTCAAGACAGAAACCATCGTCGCGGGGCGCAACAAAGCCATGGGCGGCGAGTTCACGCCCATGACGGACGAACAGAGGGCGATCTTTCAGGGGCTTGTCGACGAAGCATACGATCAGTTTACGGGCATCGTCGCCGAGGAACGCGCGCTCGATCTCGAATACGTGCGGGAATTGGCGGACGGCAGGATCTACACGGCCGCGCAAGCCTATGAAAACGGGCTTTTGGACGATTTCGGCGACGTTTACACGGCGCTCGAGGACATGCAGAACGCGTATGACCTCTCCTCTTGCGAGCTGACGGAGTTCACCTACAGAAACAACTCGCTGCTCGGCAGACTGCTCGGCATCGAGGCGGAGAAGAGCCTGTCGGCCCTGCTGTCGCGCCTTTCGGATTTGTTCACGCGGGAAAGCGGCGACGTCGGCGCGCTGCTCAAGCTGGCGGAAAACCGCATTCCCACGCCGCAATACCTGTACGGGCAGTAAAGGGGAATAGTAACAATTCTATATCGTTTCGGTCACGGTAAGCTCCGATGGATTAATTCGAAACGCATCCATCTGCGGCGACAACGCCTTGAAATGCGCGGACTGCAAATGCGCGTTCAGATGCGCCTGCGATTCCCATGTTTCAAGGATCAGCAGATGATTGTCGTCGCGGATGTTCTTTGTGAGTTCATATCGCTTGCAGCCGGCCTCCTTGACGGTTTCCGCCACCAACTGCCTCGCTACGGACAGTATTTGCTCCAGCGCGCCATCCTTGACGCGCATACTTGCGATTACGTGAATCATCGTTTTTCTTCCTTTCCCGTAAACTCCTCCACCTCCATTTTGTATACAGTCACCTGTTGCAGCGCCTGTTCGCTGAAGCTGTGGCTCTCCTTGCTGCCCGTCACGTGCTGTGTCAGCTTGTTCAGCGCGTCGATTTTTTCAGCCGGCGCGGAGAGGAACACGATGCGGCCCGTGCCGATGATGCTTTGGTACGCGTAGCTGTGGTTGCAGGGAGCGTCCCCCTCGATCAAG
>JAITAX010000004.1 GCA_031283865.1 Eubacteriales Family XIII. Incertae Sedis bacterium | reverse complement strand
CGCGGGAACCGCTTTGTCCGTCCTGTTGCTGTTGTCCGCGTTTTTGGCCTATGCGGCGGTTCAGAACATCCGGTTGGAGGAACAGCGCAACACGGCGTTGACGAGTCAGTCACGCTTTCTCGCCGATCTGTCCGGCCAACAGCTCGCCGCGGGAGATCGGGCGACGGCGCTGCTGTTGGCGTTTGCCGCGCTGCCCGAGGATTTAAACCGCCCGGAGCGGCCGCTCGTGCCGGAGGCTGAGGCGAGCCTGCGCAACGCGGTCTATCGGAGCGCGGCGTGGGGGTGGTCGCCGGCGTTCACACTGCAGGTCGGCGATTATGCGCAGTTCGTCCGCGTGGGAGAAAGCCGGCTGCACGTTTTGACCGGGGCCGGCGAGGCCGGCGTTTGGGATTTGCGGAACGGGACGCTAGTTCTGAGAAAAAGCATAGACGAGAAAAAAAGCTTTCACGACCGTCCGCTTCAAGTCGACTGGACTTCCGACGATCCGCTGTTGGTATACGAAGACCGCTTTGAGCTGGTTGATCCGGAATCGGGCGAACGCCGGTCTTTCGATTACGCGACTTTTGACGCGAACGGTCATTACAGGTTTTCCGGGGCGTACTTGGGTAAATTCTTGTTTTACAGCATAAGCGGCGGCTTGGAACTCCGCGACGCCCAAGGCCGCGTTCTGTTTTCCGACGACACGAAAAATTCCTATGCTGTGATGTCCAAAGATACCATCGCCACGGTGCATGACGCGCATCCCCTGACGGGCGAGGACGGCGACGGCGCCGAGAACGGCGCATACGGCAACGCGACCTATATTGCCCTGCGGGACGCGGACGGGAAAAACCTGCGCGTACTGCCGCCTTTCCAATATGCGGACGATGCCGGAAGAATCCATGAATCAAACATTTGGGAAAGGGACGTCGTGTTTTCACAGGACGGGCGGACGTTTGCCGTGATCGGCTCCGGCGGCGCCGTCAGCCTTTGGGATACGGCGACGGGAACGCTGATCGCGGAACTGAACGTGCCGGGCGGCGTGAAGCGCGCCTCGCCCAACGGGGAAACGACCTGCGCGTTCAGCGAGGATTCCTCGCTGCTTGCCGCGCTCGCCGAAGACGGCGCGGTGCACATCTACGATTTGCACGGAAACCCGGTTCGCGTCCTGACAGACGGCGGGGCGCGGCTGACCGGTTTCACGTGGGCGGGTTCTGCGGGGCTGAGCGATACCGTGCAACCGGGCGAGGCGTATTATCTGCTCTGCACGGCAAGCGGCGGCGGAGCGACGGCTGTTTTGTTCGATGCGGCCGGCGGCGAGGTGATTTTTCGTTTCGAGGACGCCGAAGACGCGTCGCGGGCGATTTTCGGCCGGCACGGGGAGATCATTCTGATTCAGAGTGCGCAAATACAGGTCTGGACGCGCGCGGAAGCAAGCGCGGTCAACAACCGCGCTCTCAGGACGGAAACGTTTATTTGGGACGCGGCGTGGAGTCCCGACGGACGGGACGCGGCGGTGATGACGAGTTCCGGCTACTGCCTGTTCGACGCGGAGAGCGGGGAATTTCTGCGGGAGATGCCGAACACCGAAAAGGACAGCGGCGACCTGCCGCAGGATATGAGCCGCAGTCCTGACGGGCGGCGGCTCGTAACCTGCGCTCCGAACACGGACGGCGTGACGGTTTGGGAGGCGGACACGGGCAAGCCTTTGCTTCGCCTGCGCTTGCCGAACGACGGCGAGGATTCGGGCGGCGCTTATACGGACGGCGACAACAACAAGGAGGGTCTGCTTTCCGCGGGCGAGGCCCGTTTTTCCCCCGACGGTCTGCTGATTGCGGCAAAGCTCACCCGCAGGCAAAGCGCCGCGGTCTTCGACGCCGAGACGGGAGACTTTCTCAGCAAAATCATGCCTGAGGGCGGAAGCGAGCCGTCCGCTTACAACGTGCTCTCCGTAATGGAATGGAGCCCCGACGCTCGCAAAATAATGATCGCGCGGAACACGGACGCGATGATCGAGATTCATGACGCGCGGACGGGCGCGTTGCTGTCGGCGCTGAACGCCCACGCGTCCGGCGTCTGTTTTGCCGCGTTCTCACAGGACGGAGAAAAGATCGCGTCCCAGGGCGGGGACGGCACTCTGCGCTTGTGGGACGCCGCAAGCGGCGAGCTGTCGGCGGAGCTTCCCGGGCTTGAGGTAAACAGCAGCGGGATGCTGGCCTTTGCCCCGGACGGCTCGCGCGTGGCGGTCAGCGGGCGCCGCGAGGTCGTTGTGTGGAATCCCGGAAGCGGCGAAACGATCTCTTTTCCTGTTTCGGCCGGCTACAGCCCCGCGACGAACGCCGTGGTCTTCGATTGGTCCCCGGACGGCGCCTGCCTTTCCGTCGGGAATAAGATATACGACGCCGCGACCGGTGCGGAATTTCTCACCCTGCCCGGCGTTGACAGGCATCTGTACCCGGCGAGTTTCAGCCCGGACGGGACGAAGATCCTCTGCTATACCGACAGCCGGATCGTCAGCCTGTGGGACATGCCGGCGTCTTTCGGTGACACGGTGGAGGCGGCGCGCGCCCTGATCGCCGGCCGCCGGCTGACGGCGGCGGAACGGCGGCGGTTTTTCTTGGATTAGAGGAAGATCGCAGGGAGGTTGTTTCACTTTTCCCGCAATGCAACCGTTTTGCTTAAGCAGCATTTCAATTTCGGGAACCGGAACGTTCATCGACGATTTACGGTTGCTTCTCTCCCGCTCGCCCTCCGCACCGGCACCCTCCGCACAGGCTCCGCACAGGCATATGTATTCCCAAAAATTTCCTCTTGACAAATGCGCGCGAGGCGAATATAATGACGAAAACCGAATAGTTCAACAAGATATTCAAAAACCGTTGATGCGGGAGTAAAAGCTTGTGGGCGTCTCCAGAGAGCCGGGATGGTGGAAACCGGCGGCAGGCCGCTTGCGCTCGTTTCGCCGAATGTGGCGGAGCGAAATAAATGGGCCGCTGAGGGCGCGGGGAAAGGCTTCTTTATGGGCCCGAGTATTCCGTGACGTGTGGGCATACGTTAATTGCCGGGGATATGTCTGTATCCCGCCGAGTGCGGAGGTTCTTCCTCCGAAGCAAGGTGGTACCGCGGATTTTTTATTTGCTGTTTACCGCAAAGGAGGAAGAGAATGTACAAGCCGGATCTGCAGACCGCAAAGGCGCTCGCGGGTGAATACGGTGTGATTCCCATCGTGAGGACGGTTCCGACGGCGGGCGGAACGCCGGCGGAGGTATTTCGGATATTGAAGAAGCTGAGCCGCCAATGCTTCATTCTGGAGAGCGCGGAGGACGCGGCGCGCTACGGGCGCTATACATTCCTCGGCTACGACCCCAAGTCGGAGATCACTTATGAAAACGGGCGGATGCGCATACGCAACGGCGCGGATCACAGCTTCGAAACGCGGGACGCCGCCGCGCATATCCAAAGGATTTTAGCGGACAACAAAAGCCCGCGTTTCGATTGGCTCCCGCCGTTCGCGGGCGGGCTCGTCGGCTATTTTTCCTATGAATACATCAAACACGCGGAGCCGAGCCTGAAGCTTGAGGCCGAAGATACGGAGCATTTCAAAGACCTCGACCTCATGCTGTTCGACAAAGTGATCGCTTTCGACCATCTGGAGGACCGGATCCTGCTGATCGCCAACATGCGCACGGACGCGCCCGAGGAGAACTACAACCGCGCCGTCAGCGAGCTGGAACACATGCGGCGCATCTTGGAAAACGGCGCGCCCGCCGTCCTGCCGCCGCTGCGCTTGCTCTCTCCGTTTCGCGGACTGTTCGACGAGGCGCGTTATTGCGAGATGGTGCGCAGGGCAAAGGCATATATCCGCGACGGCGACATCTTTCAGGTCGTGCTTTCCAATCGCTTGGACGCGGAAGCGGAGGGCAGCCTTTTCGACACCTATCGCATCCTGCGGGAAACAAACCCCTCTCCGTATATGTTTTGTTTCAGCAGTGACGACATCGAAATCGCGGGGGCGGCGCCGGAAACGCTGGTTAAGGTGACGGGCGACACGGTGACGACCTTTCCGCTGGCGGGTACGCGCCCGCGCGGGGCTTCGGAGGCGGAGGATTTGGAAATGGAGCGTTCGCTGCTGCGGGATCCAAAGGAGCTTGCGGAACACAACATGCTCGTGGATCTGGGCCGCAACGACATCGGGCGGATCAGTCGCTTCGGCAGCGTGCGGGTCGAGAAATACCTCACCGTCGAACGGTTTTCCCATGTCATGCACATCGGCAGCACCGTGACGGGGCGTTTGGCGGAGGGCAAGGGCGCGCTCGACGCCGTGGGCGCGCTGCTGCCGGCGGGTACGCTCTCGGGCGCGCCCAAGCTTCGCGCCTGCGAGATTATCAACGAATTGGAGGGTACGGGGCGCGGCATCTACGGCGGCGCGATCGGCTACATCGCCTTTACGGGCGATATGGACACCTGCATCGCCATAAGGCTGGCTTTCAAGAAGAACGGGCGCGTGTTCATCCGCTCCGGCGCGGGCATCGTCGCCGACAGCGTACCGGAAAG
>JAITAX010000228.1 GCA_031283865.1 Eubacteriales Family XIII. Incertae Sedis bacterium | reverse complement strand
CATCTGATGAACGTATCGCGCATCGCCTACAATATGCCGAACAATCCCGTCCCCTCGGACGAGGAGCTGTGGGCCGAAATCTGACGGCCGGACGAAATCCGGCAAACACGAACGGGCGGACGCGGGCGACAAACCGCAGCCGCCCGGTTTTGTGTTGCGACGCCAAGACAACCACCAAGACAAGCGTTTTTTCACAGCGTTTTTTTATCGCAGAACACATGTTTACATTTTGTTCGGACTGTGATACAATAAATCTGACAACAGCGACTGCCACATCTTTTGCGGGCGCGCGAACGCGCGCGGGGGTACGTTATGGAGATTTTGAAAAAACGCGAACAGCAGATACTCGACTATATGAAAGAAGAACTGCGGCTGAAAGGCTATCCGCCCACCGTGCGCGAGATATGCACGGCCCTGAACATCAAGTCCACCTCCACCGCGCACAACGATTTGGCGCGGCTCGCGCGCAAAGGCTACATCAAAAAAGACCCCTCCAAGCCGCGCGCGCTGATGCTGACCGGCTTACAGGATGAGGATGCGGCGCGCGACGACGAACAAACGGCCGCAGGAAACGCGCGCCCTGACAGAATCGACGTCGTGGACGTACCCGTCGTGGGGCGCATCGCGGCCGGCAGCCCCTTGCTGGCGGAAGAGAACATCGAGGACAGCATCCCCATTCCGGCGCGTTTCATGCCGAGCGGGACCGGCTTCATGCTGACGGTGCGCGGCGACAGCATGACAGAGGCCGGCATAAAGGACGGCGACTACATCCTCGTGCGGCAGCAGGAGACCGCCGACAACGGTGACATCGTCGTGGCTATGGTGGACGGCTTCGAGAGCGAGGCGACCGTCAAGACTTTCTACCGCGAGAACGGACACATCCGCCTGCAACCCGAAAACGCGGCGATGAGCCCGATCATCCTCAACGACGTAAGGATACTCGGGCTCGTAAAAGGGGTATTTCGCTACCTGTAAGCTCAATCCGCGTTCGCGCATCGCCTTGCCGCCCGCTACAGCAGCAGCGGACTTGCCACCCTCCGGCGGTTCCGGCGCGGACGCGCGCGGCCAAACAGGCTCAGCGCCCCGCCAAGAGGCGTTTTATGCCCGCCTCAAGCCCGTCGATCGTAAGCTCGTACATCGGGAATATCTCCTTGATGATCTTCAGGGTATAGCTGCCGTAGGCGTATTCCCACTCCGCCGACCTGAGCGGATTCAACCAGATCGACTTCTCGTAGGTCTTGCGGAAGCGATTCAGCCAATCTATGCCGGGGATCTCGTTGTAGAGCCCGATGTAGGCGCTGCCGCCCCGCTTCAAAAGCTCCGAGGGCGCCATCGCGCCGTCGCCGACGAGGATAAGCCTGTATTCCCCGTTCAGATTCTTCAGCGTCCATTCCGTGTCAATCCACTCATTTCTGCGACAGTAGGGCGTGGTGTACAAATGTTCGTAGATACAGTTGTGGAAGTAATAGACTTTCAAATCCTTGAAGTGTCCGGACTTGCTGACGGCCTGAAACAGCCGATTGCACAGCCGGCTGTACGGCAGCATGGAACCGTCCGAATCGAAGAGTACGAGCAGCTTCACCGTGTTCCGGCGCGGCTTCTTCCACACGAGCGTGAGACGCCCCGCGTTGTCGCCCGTCTGCTCGACCGTTTCATCTATGTCAAGTTCCGATTTTAACCCGTCGAGGCGGGAAGAATACTGGCGCAGCTTCCGAAAAGCCATCTGAAACTGCCGGAGGTCTATGATGCTGTCCTGCCTGAAATCCTTGAACTTGCGTTCGCCGGCCACCTGAACGGCGTTTCTGTGGCGGCCCTCGCCGCCCGTGCGTATGCCGCGCGCGTGATAACCGCCGTGGCCCATCGTGGAGGTTCCGCCCGTGCCGATCCAGTAATTTCCGCCGTCGTGCCGCTCTTTCTGCTCTTCTATCCGCTCGCGGAAGCGCTTCTGCAGTTCCTCCAGCTCAAGCAGGTACTCGTCGAGCATCTTCCTGTCGCTCAGCTCACGTTCGCGCGGATCCTTTTCGAGCCAGTCCCAAAAGGCGTCGGGCAGGTCCGCGGGTGTCGAAACGCCGCGGAAATATTCCATGAAAGCCTGATCAAACTTGTCAAAATCCGCCTCCGTCTTCAAAAGGACCGTGTGGCAGAGTTCGTAAAAACCCGTGAGACTGCCCGCAAGTCCCTTGTCGAGGGCGCTCACAAGCGTCATCCACTCGTTCATGGAGATCTTCAGTTTGTAGGCCCTGAGCAAATAGAAAAATTCCGTAAACATGTTCTTGCCGCCGTCCTATATCCAACGTTTCAGGCTGTAACCCTTTTCTCGCAGCTCAGCCACCGCGTCGATGTCCTGATTCTTTTTCAGAAGTACGCCGAGGAAAGGCAGTTCGCCCGCAATCCGCTCGACGGGGACGCCCGCGATTGCCAAGGCTTGCAGCCAGTCGAGCAGCTCCGAGGTGCCGGGCTTCTTTTGCAACTCTTTCATCTCCCGCAGCTTGTAGAAAGAGTCGAGCGCCCCGGCCAGCAACTTTGCGTCGATGTCGGGATAGTGGACGCGCACGATTTCCTCCATCTTGTTCGGCTCCGGAAAGGCGATATAGTGGAAGAGGCAGCGCCGCAGAAAGGCGTCCGGCAATTCCTTTTCGGCGTTGGAGGTGATGATGACGATGGGCCGTTCGTTGGTCTTGACGATTTCTTTCGTTTCGTTTACGTAAAATTCCATGCGGTCCAATTCCCACAGCAGGTCGTTCGGAAATTCCAGATCCGCCTTGTCGATCTCATCGATCAGCAGCACGACCTGCTCTTTCGCCGTGAAAGCCTCGCCGAGCTTGCCGAGCCTGATGTAGCGCGCGACATCCTTGACGTCCCCCTCCCCGAACTGGCTGTCGTACAGCCGCTGCACGGTGTCGTAGAGGTAGAGGCCGTCCTGCGCCTTGGTCGTCGATTTGATGTTCCATATAATCAGCTCCTTGCTGAGCGCGTCGGCGATCGCCTGCGCCAGCATGGTCTTGCCCGTACCCGGCTCCCCCTTAATCAGCAGGGGTTTTTCGAGCGCAATCGCTATGTTGACGGCGTTTTGCAGCTCCGCCGTAACCACATAGCTCACGCTGCCTTTGAATTTGTCAAATGTATTTTTTTGCTTGTTCATTGTATCCCTTTCTTTACAAGTAATCGGTCCCGGTTCAAAGACCGACCGGCATCATATCGTCGAGCGGCGCCGGCTCGGGGGCGCGCGCGTTCAGCGCGTTAATCAAGCCGACCGCGACACCGAGGGCATAGGCCTCCCTGTACGCATCCGTCATCATGAGCGCCCTGTCAGACGCGTTCGACAGGAAAGCGCCTTCCACGATGACGGCCGGCATCTGCGTCCTGTTCAGGACGATGTACTCAGGTCCGTCGTGTATGCCCAAGTCGGGCAGGCCCGTGTACGCGCTGACGGTTTTCTGCACGGACGCGGCCAGCGTTTCGCTGTCCAGCGGATAGGCGACCGCCCATTCCTTGTTGTAGTAATAGGTCGAGGTTCCGCTGACGCTCGGCTTTTCGGAGGAATTGTTGTGGATGCTGATGTACAACTGCGCGCCCTGTCCGTTTGCGATCTGCGGCCTGTCGTAGCGGTCCACCGCAACGTCGCCGCTTCGGATCATGTAGACGGAGAATCCCGCGGCGCGCAGATAGCTCTCAAGCCGCAGGGCCACGTCCAGATTGACGTCCTTTTCGGCGAGCAGGGTTTCCCCGTTTTCCTCGACCAAGGCCCCCGGATCGCCTCCGCCGTGGCCCGCGTCGATCACGACCGAAAAACCCGCGAACGCGGGATCGAGCTGCGGCAAGGCCCCCGAGAGATCCGCGCGCGCAGGCGCGCCGCCTCTGGAAAGCTCGTTCGGCTCGGCCGGCGCGCCCTCCTGCGCGGGGTCGGCGGCGAAAGCCGGCGGCGTCTCGGCCGGCGGTGACGCGATTGCCACCGTCCGCGTCAGATCGTCCCAAGCCACGCTGCAACCCAGCGCGTCTGCCGCAACGCGCACGGGGATCATCGTCCGCTCCCCGATGATCAGGGGCGGCACATCCGTACTGTATAGATTGCCGTTTATCGCGTATTCAAACGCGTCTATTGTCAGGCTTACGTCGACGCTCGCCGTCGATATGAAGACCTTTCTCTGCGCCTCGTCCCACGTGACGGAAGCGCCCATGCGCTCAAACAGCGCCCGCGCGGGCAGCATCGTGCGCTCCCTGACGATGACGGGCGGCACGTCGCT
>JAITAX010000208.1 GCA_031283865.1 Eubacteriales Family XIII. Incertae Sedis bacterium | reverse complement strand
AAGAGATTGTCCCGCTGCGCGACGGGGGCGTAGCCGTGCCGTGCCGTCACGTTCAAATCAAAGCTCTGACGCGGATCGGCGAACACGGCGTCCATGCTCGGCGTCAGGGAGAGGTCCTGCGTCACCACCTCAAGGCTCGCCGTCGTTTCCGCGCCGTCGCCTTGAATTTTGATTAAGACCTTGCCGGGCGCGTCACCGGCCGTGTAGACGCCGTTCGCGCCGACGGCGCCGCCGCCCTCCGCCACCTCGTAGCGCAGGCTCCCGACGGTGCCGCCCGTCTTTTCGTAGAGGCTGTTGCTCCTGTATGTAGTCAGCTTGACCTCCGCTCCGGGCAGCGCGAGATAATGGTCCTGATAGGTGCTGAGCACGGCGCCGGCACCGGCCGAAAGTCCCTTGTAGACGAAAAACAAGCCGTTCGTTACGGCGCGCTGCGTGCCGCCCGACGGCGAATTTTTCAGCACGGCTTTCGCGTCTACGCCGGGTTCGCGAACGAGCATTGCCGAGGAACCGCCGCCGTCGAGGTTCGCGACGGCGACGCAGCCGAGTTCGACCATGTGTTTCGCCGCGTCCGTAAGGCCAAGCCCGCCCGAGATGCCCGGCTGCCTGCCGTCGAGGACGTAGAGCATGACCGAGCCGTCGTTTTTCAATCCCAACAGCGTGCGCGGGTGCGGATTCGTCCCCTCCGACACCCATTTGCCGTGGTCGTAGAGCAGATAGTACATGCCGAGGCATTCCCTGCTTCGCGACAGCGCGCCCTTGTCGATGTCGGTGGCTTCGATCTCGACGCGCATACCCGCCGCCATCTGTTTCAGGGCCTCGGCGGTCGCCGAATCCGCTTTCGTGGACAGCACGAGCTGCCCGTCGCCTATGGGCGCGTCGCCGCCGGCGTAGCGGATCGCGGAAACGGTCGCGACGAGAGGCTGCCCGAAGCGCAGGCGCGCAGCCTCAGATGAATCGGCATTCAAGATAACCTCCACATTTTCCCCTTTTGTCCCCGTACTCGGGCCGTAGGCCTTAGTATAGAGGTGCAGGGACTTCGAGCCGCCGTGGGGTACGTTCACATAACCGATGCCGGCGCTGTACGGCGTCTGTGCATAGCTGCCGCCGGCCTGCGGAACGAAGATCTCCGTGCGCAGGGCGTAGCTGACGTTGGGCCACACGAAATCCGCCTTGCCCGTCTCGTCAAACGAAATCACGAATTTGGGGTCGTAGCCCGAGGAGAGGATCTCGCCGTCGTGGATCGTGAGCCCCCTCGGGCAGCCCGTGTCCGTGTCGAAGACATCGCCGTTGACGCCGGCGACGACCCGAAAGCCTTGGGCCTCCAGCGTATTCGCCATCGTATCGAGTACGTAGCGCGCGCCGATATCGCCCGAAAAGACGACGGGCTGCAGGCCGGAGCGGGCGAGATCCGCAGTGACGACGTAGGCGCGTTCCACACCGTTCGCATCGTTGCCCGCGTGTATTTCGGAGAAATCGACGCCCTCAAATATCTGCAAATGCGAACTGTAATACACGTTGCCGATGCCGTTTGTGCGCGTGTAGCCCGGCAAAAAAGCGCAAGCCAGCAGGATAAAGGCAAGGAACAATGCCCATTTCTTTTTGCTTCGAATCATTTACTTACCTCGTTGCGGAAAACAGAAAACAGAATCACTTTATTGTACCAAAGGATTGACAGGAAAAGCAAGTTACGCTTGTATGTCAATCACGGGAACGCTGCAATTCAGGTTCAGAGGCAGCCGGCCGGAGGCTTGGTATTCCGCGGAGCGTTTCCGTCGCCAAACGGAAATCCGATGCGGAGGGTCATACTGTATTTCGATAAATTTTTATCGTTTTTCGATAAATAATTATTGACAAACAATGTTTCATGCTGTACAATACGCCTGTGTATCGATGATTGCAGGCCTACCCGTTCGCGAGCTTCCCCGTTCGTTCGGGCGGGACGGGCGGATACAAGGCAGAGAGGAATCAAGCGCCATGTGGAATTCTATGCGATCCGTAAAACTGTCCCTCGTCTGTACGCGCCTCGTCATCCTGCTGGTATTCGCCTCAGCTGCGGGTGCCGGCACGTTCGCGGGGCGCGCTTTCCTGATGCGCGCTTTCGGCAAGGCCCTCACCTACGACGGGGTTGTCGAGAGCCTGACGCTGTGCATTTACTACGCGTGCTGCGTCCCGGCCCTCGTCGCGCTCTTCCTGCTCGACCGCCTTTTGACGAATATAAAGAAAGGTTTGGTGTTCACGGAGGGCAATGTGAAAGCGCTCAGGGCCATTTCGTGGTGCTGCTTCGCCGAGGCTTTCCTGATCGCGGCCGCCGCGCTGTACTTCGCGCCCATCCTCCTTGCGGTCGCAGCCGTCGTGGCTTTCTTCGGGCTCATCCTCCGCGTCGTGAAGAACGTCATAGATGCAGCCGTCGCACTGAAGATTGAAAGCGACTTTACGATATAGGAGAGGAGGCGGCGCAATGGCTATACGCGTAAATCTGGACATAGTAATGGCGCAGAGGAAGATCTCATCCGGCGAGCTGTCCGAGAAGATCGGCGTCACGCCGGCCAACCTGTCCGTGTTGAAAAACAACAAGGCGCGCGCGATCCGCTTCTCCACGCTGGACGAGCTTTGCCGCGCGCTGCGCTGTCAGCCCGGCGATATTCTGGAATTTGAGGCGGACGCGGAGGAATGAACGATGCGCCGGCCCGGCCGCATGTCGCCCGAGCCGCCGCACACACTGTGTCGATATGAAAGGAGTTTCTTTTTATGAACAGTGCGGAACCGCAACCGGCGCCGCGCGCCGACGAAAGCCCAACCTCGGACGCGAAAGATGCGCTCACGTTCACGGGCGCGGACAAAGCCCTCGTTCTCGGCATGTTCGCCTGCGGCTTTTTCTTCTTTGAATGGATCCTGAACGGCGGCGAACCGGCCCTCGGCGTGTCCCTCTTCATCCTGCTGATCTGCACCGTCACGCTGCTGTATTTCGGCAAGCGCGGCTACAGACAGAGCCGCGAGGGTCTGCTCTGCCTCGCCGTCCTCTGCCTGTCCTGCGTGCAGTTCACGGTATTCGACACGACCGCCCTGCAATTCTTCAACCTCGTATTCGCCGCGCTCGTATACCTGTACTGGCTCGCCGTCACCTGCGGCGTGCGGATTCGCGGGGAGCTTTCCGGCTGCGTCGTCTTCGACATGCTCATACAGGGCATCATCACGCCTTTCGGCAACATCGACGCCCTGTTTCGCGGCGCCCGCCTGAGCTTTCGCGAAATGAAGCGCGGCAAGGAGTTCGTCGCCGCCGCGTTGGGCCTGCTCGTGTTTCTGCCCCTGCTCATGATCGTACTCTCGCTGCTCACGGCGGCGGACGATGCTTTCAGCGCGCTTTGGAACGAGATTTTGTCGCGCATATACTTGCAGGATTTTGCCGCATACGCAATCGAATTTATCCTTGGCATACCCGTCGCCGCCTACCTGTACGGGGCCGTATTCGGAGACGTGACGCGCCGCCGCGCGGGGATATTGGACGCCGAAACGCTTTCACAGGCGCTCGCTCGCATTCGCTTCGTCCCCGGCATGGCTTTCTACGCGCCGATGGCCGCTTTCAACGCGATCTACGCGCTGTTTTTCGTCGCGCTGGGCAACTACTTCTTCTCCGCTTTCGCGGGCCGACTGCCCGAGGCCCTGAGCTACGCGGAGTACGCGCGCAAGGGCTTCTTCGAGCTGTGCGGCGTGGCATCCCTGAACCTCGCGATCATCGGCTGCGTCTACCTGCTCATGCGGAGGGCCGGCGGCGCGCGACCGGCGGCCCTCCGCCTTATGACGGGCCTTATGTCCGCGTTCACCGTGCTGCTCATCGTCACGGCGATGAGCAAGATGCTCCTGTACATCTCCTCCTACGGGCTTACGCGCCTGCGCGTGTACACGAGCTGGTTCATGCTGCTCCTGCTGATCGTGTTCCTGCTGCTCCTGCTGTGGCATTTCCGCAGCTTCGGCTTGGCTAAGCCGCTGATCCTCGTTTCCGCGGTCTGCTTCATGGCGCTGACATGGGCGAACACGGACGGCTTGATCGCGAAATACAACATCGAACAGTACCTGCAAGGCAAGACGGACGCCTTGGACGTTCAAATGCTCTACGGCCTGTCGGACGCCGCCGCGCCCTATATCCGCGCCGCGTGGGACAGCGAAAAGGACCTGCCGCTCGAAACGGCGGCGGGGTGGGATGCGCAGGACCCGGCTTCGCCCGAGGCGCGCGAAGCGGAAGCGCTGCTGCGCCGCCTCCGGGCCGCCGCAGACGGGGAAGCGGATCCGCGAAAAAAGACGGCGCTGGAGCTGGGAATCCTGCTCGCCGGCCGTCACATGAGCGCCCTGTTCGACAGCGGCGCCGCCGAATACAGCGAATGGAGCCTGCAAGCCGCCCGCGCCGCCGCGCTGTACGCGGAAGCCTGCCGCGAACCGGCGGACGCTTTCGCGGACTGAGGCCGAGGCGGAAGCCGCGAAAGCGCCGGCGGACAACTGCATATTGTTATCTTTACTGTCTTTACTGTTTTAAACGCCTTTCATCAACTTTACTTGACTGACTACTTGATTTATTGTAACATATATTAAAGGAAATTTAATTGAACCGTTCATTTTTAACAGATTATTTTACTTGACTGATATCTTTGTTTCCACATTTGATGTTATATTTGTCCAAAGCCGAAACAGTTGAAT
>JAITAX010000200.1 GCA_031283865.1 Eubacteriales Family XIII. Incertae Sedis bacterium | reverse complement strand
CCGATGTGGACAGCATTCTGCGCATCGACGCCGACGTGCGGGCACGGGTGCTCAAGCGCGTTCACAGGGCCTGCTCCGCGTGATAGGGAGGGTTTTATGACGATTGTATATGCGATAATCATATTCTGTCTGCTGATCTTTGCCCATGAGCTCGGGCATTTGACGGCGGCCAAGGCCGTCGGCGTTCGCGTGAACGAATTTTCGCTCGGCATGGGACCGCGGCTGTTCGGCTTCAAAAAAGGCGAAACCTCGTACACACTGCGCGCTTTTCCCATAGGGGGCTTTTGCGCGATGGAGGGCGAGGACGAAAATTCCGACGATCCGAGGGCCTTCAACAAAAAACCGCTCCCCGCGAAGGCGCTGGTGCTGCTGGCCGGTTCACTGATGAACGTGCTGCTGGCCGTGCTGATCCTCTCCTTCGTGATCTTCGCGAACGGCACACCGACCGCCGTCGTTTCGGAGGTCGGCGCGGGCAGTCCCGCAGAAGCGGCCGGCGTCGCGCCCGGCGATCGCATCGTGTCCGTGGGCGGCGTCCCCGTGTCGGAATGGAACGACATTCCCGCGGCCGTAACCGCGGCGAAAGGCGATCATATCGCGTTTACGGTCCTGCGCGACGGCGTTGAAATACAGCTTGAAAGCGGCTTCTACACGGGTGAGGACGGCCTTCGCAAGGTCGGAATCACGCCGGCCATGGAACGGCGCGCGCGCGACCTTTTGCCCTCGCTGCTGCTCGGCTGCCGCGCGACGTGGGCCATGGGCGTGGCGATGGTGCAGGCGATCGCCCAACTGTTCACGGGCGATGTTCCGGTAAAGGAATTGACGGGACCCGTCGGCATCGTCTACATGGTGGGCGATGTGGCGAAGAACGGCATGTTGCAGCTGGCGCAGCTTACGGCGTTGATCAGCCTGAATCTGGGCATCGTCAATCTGCTGCCCATCCCCGCGCTCGACGGCTGCAGGTTCGTCTTCCTGTTCGTCCGCAAGATCACGGGCAAGGCCGTGACCGACGAGATGGAGGGAAAGGTTCATTTTGTGGGGCTCATGCTGCTCTTCGCGCTCATGATCTTCGTAACATTTCAAGATGTTGCTCGATTTGTATTATAATACCATGACGCGGCGCAGGACGAGGCAGGTGGATTGCGGCGGCGTCAAGATCGGCGGCGACGCGCCCGTGAGCATACAGTCCATGACGAACACGGACACGCGGGACGCGGTCGCGACGCTGCGGCAGATTGACGCGCTCGCAGAGGCGGGTTGCGATATCGTGCGCTGCGCGATCCCCGACAGCGAAGCCGCCGAAGCTTTCGGGCGCATCCGGCGATCAAGCCGCCTGCCCTTGGTGGCCGACATCCATTTCGATTACCGGCTGGCGCTCGCGGCGATGAAAGCCGGCGCCGACAAGATACGCATAAACCCCGGCAACATAGGCGGCGCCGACGCCGTGAAGTCCGTCGTCGCGCTCGCGAAAGAGCGGCGCATTCCGATTCGCGTCGGCGTCAACGCAGGCTCTCTCGAACGCGGGCTTTTAGAGAAATACGGCGGCCCTGCGGCGGCGGCTCTGGCGGAAAGCGCCCTCTTGCAGGTTGCGGCCTTGGAATCGCTGGACTTCTTCGACATCGTCATTTCCGTGAAGTCCTCGGATCTCCGCGTGAACCAGGAGGCGCATTTGGCGGCGGCCGGCAAGACGGCGCTGCCCTTTCACATCGGCGTCACGGAAGCGGGCCTTGGCATGGGCGGCGAAACAAGGTCTGCAATCGGCGCGGGCGCGCTGCTGCTGGCCGGCGTCGGCGATACCCTGCGGGTGTCCCTGACGGGCGACCCCGTGCGCGAGGTCCTGCTCGCCTCCGAGATATTGAAAGCCGTGAATCTGCGCGCCGGCGGCATTCGGCTGATCGCGTGTCCGACCTGCGGTCGCTGCCGCGTGGATCTCGAATCGATTGCGCGGCAAGTGGCGGCGCGCGCGTCCGCCCTCGAGCGGGAGCGCCCGCGCGTCTCTTCGATATCCGTGGCCGTCATGGGCTGCGCCGTGAACGGGCCGGGCGAAGCGTCGCACGCCGATGTCGGCGCGGCCTGCGGCGACGGCAGAGCCGTGATCTTTCAGAGGGGCCTTATCCAAAGAACCGTGGCCGCTACGGACGCTGCGGCGGAGCTTATCAAAGAAATGGAGGCAATATGGGAAGCCTTGATGTAGTGTTTTGGGAGAACAGTCTGCCCATAGTCTGGATCGTCGTTGCCGTGATTCTTGCGCTCATCGAAGCGGCCACCTTGGGGCTTGTGACGATATGGTTTGCGATAGGCGCGGTGGCTGCGCTCTTCGCCGCGCTGGCGGACGCGAGCTTTTTCGTACAGGTCGTTGTGTTTCTCGCCGTGGCCGCGCTCATGCTGATCTTCACGCGTCCCGTGGCCGTCAAGCGTTTGCGGCTCGGTCGCGAGAAGAACGTCACGGAGCAGATGGAGGGACGAACGGGCATCGTGACGGAGGCCGTCCCGCCTTTCGGCACGGGCCTTGTCAAGGTGGGCGGCGTGTTTTGGACGGCGGTGGGAGAGGAACCCGCGCGCGGGATCGAAAAGGACGTCGAGATTGCCGTGATTCGGATAGAGGGCGTGAAGCTCGTGGTCAGGCCCGCCGCAAAGGAGGGGGGCATGTAGCGCGCGGCGGGGGCAAATGCGTTATTTCTCGGGTTTTTGTGACAGCCGCGACGCGCGGCGGAAAGGGACCGGAAGATGTTTGAAAATTGGATCGTTCTGATATTGATCGCTGTCATTATATTGTTTATTGCCACGAACATCAAGATCGTGCCGCAGGCGAGGGCCTACGTCATAGAACGCCTCGGCGCGTACAACGCCACATGGCAGGTGGGACTTCACTTCAAAATTCCGCTGATCGACAAGATTGCGAAGAAAGTGTCGCTCAAGGAGCATGTCATAGACTTTCCGCCGCAACCCGTGATTACGAAAGACAATGTCACGATGGAGATCGACACGGTGATCTATTTCCAGATCACGGACCCCAAGCTCTACTCCTACGGCGTGGAGCAGCCCATGGCGGCCATAGAGAATCTGACGGCGACGACGCTCAGAAACATCATCGGCGAACTGGAGCTGGACGAATCCCTGACGAGCAGGGAATACATCAACACGAAGATTCGCGAGGTGCTGGACGAGGCGACCGACCCTTGGGGCATCAAAATCAACCGCGTAGAGGTCAAGAACATCGTTCCGCCGCACGACATCCAGACGGCCATGGAGAAGCAGATGCGCGCGGAGCGGGAACGCCGCGAGGCGATTCTCAGGGCGGAGGGCGAGAAGAAATCCGCCATACTGATCGCCGAGGGCAACAAGCAGTCGCTGATCCTTGAGGCCGAGGGCCAAAAGTCCGCCGTCATCTTGGCTGCCGAGGCCGCGAGGGAAGCGCAGATCCGCGAAGCGGAGGGGCAGTCCGAGGCGATTTTGCTCGTGCAGAAAGCCACGGCGGACGGCATCAAGATGCTCGTGGAATCGAATCCGTCAAATCCCGTCATCGCGATCAAGAGCCTCGAAGCCTTTGCGAAAGCGGCCGACGGACAGGCGACGAAGATCATCATTCCCTCCGAGATTCAAAGTTTGGCGGGGCTTGCGACTTCGGTGACGGAGCTTGTGAAGCGCGAGCTGTAGGCGATTTTAGGCGCCGTCCGCCAGCAGGATCGTCACGGCGCCCAGATCGCACTTGATGCGCTTGCCGCCGTCCGCGGCGGGACGCCGGCCGCGATACAGCTTGGGCGGCGTGATATCGCAGGCGCAGCCCGTTTCCGCGATTTTCGAGGCGGCGTGTCCGCTGACGATGTTCGCGATCTCGCGCAGGGCCGACTCCACCATCTCATCGAAATCGTTCGGGTCCGTCATAGTCAGGCTCTGCACGAAGCGCAGGGCCGTCACCAAGGGAAACACGAACTCGGCGGCGCCGGGGCGGTCCCCCGTGAGCCCGACGCGCACGCTTATGTCGTTTATATCGCCGTCTGCGGGCGCGCTCTCCGCGATGCGGAAAGGAATGCCCAGCATTTGGCCGAGCACCTCACAGGCGCTGTCGGTAAAGCAGTTGATGCGCTCTGCGGACGCCGCGCCGGCTGCGGCTTGCGGTGCGGCGGCGACCATGCCCGTGATCTTTCCGTCCTCGCCCACCACGTGGTAGATCAGCCAGCCGACCAGTTTGCCCGCGAACTGCTGCACGAGTTTGGAATCGAAGTCGCTTTCGGTCAGGCTTTTTTCGTAGGCGAGGACCGTATCCACAAAGTCGCGGTGCAGCTTCCGGTGGCGCTCCAAGCCCTCATAACCCAAGGCGGCCTGCAGTGCTTCTTCATCTTCGAAGTGCTTGATTACGTAGTCTTTCAAAAACACCACGGCCCGCGCGCAGGCTTCCCGTCCGGTCGCTCCCTCCCCGCGTATGGCTTCCACAAGATCGTCGGACATTCGGAACAGCTCGCGGTGCTGGCTGTCGATAAGTTCATTGCCGACGGCGTAAGAGTTCTTCCACATTCCCATTTGCAAACCCTCCCTACTGCCTTTCGCAGATATATCGGCGACTTGCGTCTATGCAGTCGCCCCCGATCGTTCGATGAAAACCGGTATTACAGCAACGCGGGAAAGAACCGCGACACGGCGTTGGTCAGCGGCGAATCCGTGCAGTCCGTCGTGATGAACGCGGCCAGCGCCCGGATCGCCGCCTCCGCGTTCCGCGGGGCCACGGCTGTGCCGACGGCGCGCAGCAGGGCGGCGTCGTTGTCGCTGTCGCCGAGCGCCATCGCGTCTTCGAGACGGAAGCCGAAGCGCTCTGAGAGCAGGCGCGCGGCCTCCCCTTTGTTGACGCCGGCCGCGTTGATATCCAAAAACGCCGCGTCGGAGCGGGACACGCAGATCCGGCCCGCGTCCTCCGCGCCGAGCAGCGCGGCGATCTCGCGCGCGAGCGCCTGCGGCGCGTCGCAGCGGATGAGGAATTTTAATATATCCTCCGCGTCCGGATCGAAGCCGTCTTCCGCGAAATGCGGCGTGAACCGATTCCCGGGCGCGAGGGGGACGTTCACCCTCTCCCGGTAGCGGCGGAAGACCTCCCTTGTGCGGAAGATCACCCTCTGCGGCGTGTACACGGTATAGTCGAGCTTGCTTTCCCGCAGGAACGCGAAAGTCTTCGCGGCGACGGGCTGCGCGATTGCGCGCACA
Source organism: Eubacteriales Family XIII. Incertae Sedis bacterium (assembly GCA_031283865.1). GTDB lineage: Bacteria > Bacillota > Clostridia > Peptostreptococcales > Anaerovoracaceae > JAITLA01. The sequence continues at coordinate 1,917 of JAITAX010000200.1, read as the reverse complement.
AACAGCGTTTCCCGCGCGTGAAAATCGTAGATGTGGCCGCCGTTGCAGGCGCATACCGGCAGATCGAAGCCCACCGCCGCCGCAGCATCCTCCGCGAAGAGGATATGCCGCCCCGTGGCGAGAAATACGGGTATGCCGCGGCGTTTCAAGGTCTTTATCGTCGCCAGATCGGTCTCGCCGATCCTGTGTTCTTTATTCAACAAGCTGCCGTCGAGGTCGGCGAAGACGCCGCGCAGATCGTTCATGAGGGTTCTCCGCTCTCCGAGGGCGCTTCCTCGGCGCTTGCGCGCCGGCCGGCCGGATTTTTGGCTGCCTTGAGGATGGATCTGCGATTTTGCAATGCGAGCCCTGCGGCGATCACGGTCAGAATCGCAATGCCGAGCCGTTGCAGCCCGCCGAGCGCCGCTACGGCCCATGTCAGCGGGTTCGCGCCCTGAATGCTCACGAAATCGGCTGTTTGGTTCACGTAGGCTTCGAGCCCGGCGTCTGTGACCGCGTTCATGAACAGCGCCGCCATGCCGCTCCCGCAGTAGAGCATAAAGGCCGTTGTGAGCGCGCCGACGAGGAGCGAACGGAAGAAAGCGCCGCCCGTAATCGGAAGCACCGCCGCGAGTATGTAGGGGATGAAAGCGAGACCGGCGAAAGGCAGCATACGGTTGCCGGGCAGGATGACCGCGAGGAATACGCTGAGCAGCGTGAGGATGGGCGTGCAGGTCAAAACGAGCGGATGCCCGAGCCAGCAGACGGCGTCCGGTCCGATATAGACGGCGCTGCGGTTCTTGCAGTGCTTCCGCATGAAGTCCCCCGCCGCGTCCGCGAGCGGATGGATGCCCTCCATCAGGAAAGAGAGCAGCTTGGGCGCCAGCGCGAATGCGGCGGCTGTCTGTACGGCGGCCGTGAGCGCGTCGGCGATGAGATCCGGCACGGGGGCGGCGCCGAGTCCCGCGGCCAAGGCGATCACAAAGCCGAGCGCGAAGCCGAGCGGCGCCGGTTCGCCGAGGACGCCGAGGCGCTCCCGGATGCGGTCCATGTCCGCTTTCGGCCTGTTCAGGCCCGGCAGATACTCCACGAACCTGTTCGCGACGAACGCGACGGGAACAAAGGCGGCGGCGAAGCCGTGCGGCATGGAAACGCCGCGCAGGCCGGTGCTTTTTTTAAGTCCGGGCGCCGCCTTGTCCGCTATGACCGTGACGATGACCGTGTTGAGCGCGGCGGCGGCGAGACCCAAGGGCAAGCTGCCGGACGCGCGCTGCACCATGACGCCCGTGTAGGCAAAATACCGGTAGCCGGGGAAATCGATGTTGATCGTGCGCGTGGTGTTCGTCGCGAGCATCAGCAGGTTGACCGCAATGCCGATCGGCAGGATCAGCGCGCCGATTTCGGATGCGGAAACGAGGGCCGCAAAGGGCGCTTCGCCGACATCGACGACGCCCGGGGACAGGCCGCTGTTTTCGGCTATGGCCTGCACCGCCGGCACGAGCGCGTTTTCAAGCGCGCCGAGCAGGAGGCCCAGCCCGACGAAGCCGACGCCGGCCGCAAAGGCGGCGCGGACGACCCGGCCCGCAGGCAGGCCGAAACAGAGTCCGAGGATCACGATGAGCGCGATTGTGACCGCCGAAACGCCGAGGCGTTCCTGTATGTAATGAAACAGATCGATTGCCGTCTGCATAAAAAAACCTGTCTCCTTTCGGCGCGCGGCGCCGCCTTTCCGTCCTTGCAGCTTCCGCTTTTTCCTTTAGTACAATCATACCGGCAAATGGGAAAGAACGCAATATCGCAAAAATATTTGAAGCATTATTTGCCACAAACCGCGTCGCAATTCAATTCGGGACACTCTCGGAGAGCGGAGAGGATTACCAAGCCTCCGGCCGGCTGCCTCTGAATAGTAACCGGCGCGGCACGGCGCATTCAGCGCGC
>JAITAX010000198.1 GCA_031283865.1 Eubacteriales Family XIII. Incertae Sedis bacterium | reverse complement strand
ATTGTAAGCGCCATATCAAGTCGCCTCCTCTCTTACTTATCCAAGAGCGGCGCCGCGTGAAAACCGGCGTCAACGGAAGATCAAAGACCTTTCGACGGTATATTGAATACTTTCTACTGCTAATATTACTATTGCCGCGGCGGAAAGTCAATACAGTTGAAGAAAAATTCACATTCTATAGGGTGGGTGCCGTCGCGGGCTCTGTCCACGCCACGCCGAGGAAGCGCAATATGCCTTTCGCGTCCATCACGGCCAAGCGCTCGCGAAACTCCGGCGACTTCAGCAGTTCGATCTCCGCTTGGTTCGTGTAGAAGCCATGTTCGATCAGCACCGCGGGCATGTTGACGTTGCGGATCACATAGTAGTTGTAGTCCTTGACGCCCCGGTCCGCGAGGCCGCTCGCGGGTATGGTTTCGCTGTGAACGGCGTTCGCGAGCTGTTCGGAGAAGCTGCCCTTCTTGTAGACGTAGATCTCCCAGCCGTTCTGCTTGGTCCAGTTCTTGCCGTCGCCGTAGGCGTTGGCGTGCAGGCTCACGAAGGCGTCGGCGCCGTAGGCGTTGGCGATTTCGCAGCGTTCCTGAAGCGGCATGTCCGTATCGTTCGTCACGGTCAGCTGCGTTTCCACGCCGTGACGTTCGAGATGCGCTTTCACGCGCGCCGCCATATCGCGGTTGAATGCGTATTCGAGTATGCTGCTGTCGGGGCTGCGCTTACCGATGGTTTCCGTGCCGTGGCCCGGGTCGAGGACCACGGACAGCTTGCCGTCGGCCCAAGGGTCGAAGGGGACCTGCGGCTTCGGGAAGTCGAGATAAACCGTGCGGCCGTCCGGGGATTTTGACAGCAACGGCGCCACATCCTCCAAAAGATCAAAGGTGAACCACAGCGTGGAGGCCTCCTGCGGCGCGGGCTGCCCATCCTGCGGTTCGGCTTGCGTGTCCTGCGGCGCGGGCTGCGCCTGCACTCCGGTCTGTCCGTCCTGCGGCGCGGCTTGCGCCTGCGCTTCGGTCTGTCCGTCCTGCGGCAGCGTCGAGCCGCCCTGCGCTTCGGCCTGCGCGTCCCCCGCGCCGTTCGCCTGCGCGCCCTCCTGTTCGGCGCGGACGCCGCGCAGAACGGATATCTCCCGATGCCACGTCAAGTTGCTCATCGGCGCGACCGAATCCGTATGCGGAAAACCGACGGAAAAGCGCCGCGGCTCCGGCGGGTTCGGATTCGCGAGATATTCCGGCGCGGGTCCCGCGAAGGTCAGGCTCACGCGCGTCCCCGTATCCGAAACCGCCACATCGACGCCTTCGAGCGTGGACAGAACGGGGGGAATGTCGTAATCCCGGCTGTAGATATCCACGATGCGGCCGACCTCGTCCCAGCGCACCTTGAAGCCGAGCGATTCGGACACGAAACGGACGGGTATGAGCGTCCGGTCGCTTACGATCTGCGCCGGAACGTCGAGCGGCGCTTCCGCGCCGTTCACAAGGGCTGCCGCGGCGCCTATGGTGAGGTTCACGATGACGTCGTAGCAGGAAACGGAAACCACTTGAACGGGATAGCCCGAATCGTCCCAGGATACGACGCCCCCGAGCGCTTCAAAGACGGCGCGGGCCGGCACGAGCGTTCGGCCCTCGATGATCGCGGGCGGGACGTCTGTGGGGATGAATCGTTCGTCGATCCGCAGCGTGACGGGCGGCAAGGCCTCCGCTGCCCCGTTTTCGGCAGGCGCCGCGTCCGCGGCAAAAACCGGGGCCGGGCTTGCGGGTCCCGCCGCAGAGAGCGGGAGGGCGCTCAGGACACAGACTAAGAGCGTTGCAATGCGGATTGTTCGTTTTGCCTGAATCATCGGGTTACTACTCAAATGAGTAGTTTTGATTGAACCTTTGAGCAGTAACATCATCGAAAACTCCCTATTTACATTTTATATAAAATATGTTGATTTAATGCACAATCTGTGATATGCTGTAATTGCGTTGCGATTGCGACCGCAAAACCGCTGCGAAATTGCGGCGGCGGCCCGGGGCCGCGTCCTCGCGCGAGGACGCCGCGCGGAAACGAAAGCCGCGTGCAGTACCATTATAAACATATTTGCGGTTAAAATTCAAGGAAGATAATTTGTCATTTTCATTACGGGGGAACGCTATGGGTATTCGTCCGAGATTTGATCGCGTGCTGCTGCGGGAGGACGACGAGAATCCGGCCGGCTATGTCTGCAGAGATGGAACGCGGATCGGCATTGTGGGCCTTTCGGCGGGTGCGGGCGTCTCGCTGCTGGCTTTCTCCATGGCCCGCTACATCGCGAACCTAAAGAAGCAAACGCCGACCGTGCTTGAGCTGAGCGACGGGGATGAGGGGATTTGCGGCTGGAATTACGACGCCATAGGCGCGGATCGCAGGTTCGCGGACAGGGAGTTCATTTCATTTTACGGGCGCATGGCGGAGGGGCGCGGCGTGAACGGCGTCGTCAATATGGACGAGGGCATCAATTGGGCGCTCAGGTTCCCGGCAGAGCGCGCGCTCGCGCTCGATATGCAGCAGATGACGGCCCTGATCGGCTCTGCGGCGGGCGATGTGATCCTTTGCGATTTCTCCGCGCGGCTCGGCTTCGGCCTCTCGGACTATGAGGCGCGGCTCGATTGCCTGAAAAAGCTGCTTCGCGACATGACGCTGATCGTCGTCGCGGTCGATCCCGCGCCGTCGAAGCTGCTCGGCGGACACGGGCGCCTGTCCGTGATCAAGGAACTCGAAGCCGCCTCACACAGCGTGTTCTACGTAATCAACAAGTTCGGAAAGGGCGTGAACAAGCGGGAACTCTACGACTACCTGAAGCCGAGGCGAAAGGCCGTGATCGGACACATCGACCCCGACGAGCTGCACGAGGCCGAGTACAACTGCAAGAACCCCTACGGGATGCCGGCCGTCAAGCGGGCCGCCACCGCCGCAATCGAAGCCGCGCTGTCCGCCGCCGGCGTGATTTGAGGGCGGGCGCATATCGTACTGTCCGGGGATGCACATGAGATGTTCGGCATTTTTGTCTGTCTCCGGTCGCCGCCCGCGCGTTCATCGCTGCAATTCTTTGGACACCAAGCGCAGCAACTGCCCCGGCAGACGCCGCAAGTCCGTGCAAGAAACGAGAGCGCGGTAGATTTCTTTCAGGTCTTGGTAGCACGAGAAAGCATCGCCGTCATCGAGAAAATCCAGCGCGATTGCGACGATCCGCGTTCCGCGCTCCGTGATCCTGCGCACGGCGTTGGCGGCGTCCCGCGCGGAGGCAGGGGGCCGGTACGTGTCGTCCTCATCGGCGTAATGGGCGGGCAGACCGTCCGAAATCATGAGGATGACATTGTACTCGGCGTCGCTTTTCTCCCGCAGATAGCGTTCTCCCCAGTACAGCGACAGACCTTCCCGCGTGCCGCCCTCGGCCTTGAGCGTAAGAAGATTGTATTTTTCCTCGTCTTTCGCCCCAAAATCGACGAGAATTTCATGACGGAGCAAGGCTTCGCCGTATATTGCCCGGTGCGCGACAATGGCGTGGGCTATGTCGTTTTTGCGCAGTACCTCATGCAGGATGACAGAGGCTGCCATAGCGGCTTCGCGGCGCTTGCCCTCCATGGAGCCGGACCCGTCTATCATGAGCAGGAAAGCGACGTTCGGGACATCCACGCCGCGTGATGTCTTTTGCCAGTATCGTTTCTTCGAGTCGCCGAGCCTGTGAGAAACGATCCTTTGTCCGAACAGAAGCTTATCCTCCCGCACATCTGTTTCGGCATTCAATATCTGGGACAAACGCGTCCTATACGAATGGATGGTCAGGCGATGCGCATTGCAGAGATTCGTATAAGCGCGTTTGAGATGGAAGTTGACGGGCGGTTTTTCCACTTCGATGCCAATGCCGTCGTGTATGCTCGCACAATCGAAATCCCGTCCCGTATACCCGGCGACGCGTGGCTCAACTTGAAAATCCGCGTCCTCGCTCGTTTGATCCGTATCTGCAAGCGCAGCCGTTTCTTTCGCGTTTGCGCCGTCCCAAAAGGGAATGCTGTCCGCGTTCGGCTGAGGATGCCGCTGCGCTTGATTCGCTCCCGGCGACAGGCCATCCCTGCGCAGGACGTAACGGCTTGACAGGCGTCCGTCCGCGTCCAATACAGGATCGCCGTTTTCATCCGTCCACAGCCGTCGCAGCGCTTGCGCGCTTTTCCCCTCGCGCGTGTAAGGCACGGGGCTTGTACCGGCGGCGGAATGCGTTTTTTGGCCGAACAACATGCGTTTCAAGCTTTCGGCGTCAAGCTCTCCCGTTTCCGTTTCCGGCGCCAGCGGTTCAATGATGTCGAAGATGCGCTGCGTGCAGGTATAGCGTTCCTGCGCGTTTCCGCACAGGCTGCCCTCGATGAACAGCGGTTTTGTCCGCGCTGTGTAGTCGGCCAAGGCTTCCGGCGGCGCCGGCAGATGCAGCATGGGATAAAGCAGGAATGCAGCCATATATTCAAGATACTGCTTGAGAAGCAACAGTTTGGATACATAAGCGGCTTTTGCCTCCGCTTCGGCCCGCGCCGCGAGATCGGCTTCGGCCCGCGCCGCGAGATCCACTCCGGCTTGCGCCTGCGGCTTTGCCGCAATCGGCGCCTTGGACGCGGCAAAGACCCTGTCCACCGTACCCTCGCGCGGGATGTCGGAGCAAAAAAGCAGCATACGCAGCCACAGCAGGAAATATTCCAAGTTGTCGTAGACGCTGCATCCGACCGCCTCAATAAACGCATCCTCTATGATGTTTTTGATTACGGAAAGCGTGCTTGCGCGCAGCGGCGTGCTTGCGCGCGGATCGTGCGCGACCCCGCCCGGAAAGTCGGTGTAAAGGATGTGCAGGGATTCGTGGATGTTCAAGGCGCGCGTGATCGTGCGCAGCGCTTGCAGGGGGTTGTCCGAAAAACGCTCTGTCATGCGCAGGAGATATTCCGTCTGCCGCAAGGCCCGCTTGTCGGCGAACAATTCTCCTACGCCCGGATTGAGGATGATGTTGCGCCCGTCCGTGAAGCTGTCGCCGGCGTTGACGAAAAAGAGGCGCAGCTCGCTGCGTTCGCTCAGCATTTGTGCGAAGCTCTCCTCGGCGGTCCGATTGGGTTCGCACAGAAACGCACGCAATATCCGTTGGTGCTCGCTATTCACGACTTTTCCGCTCTTCGCGCGCCGCGTGCCGCATCCTGCTTTTGCAATAGGCGGCAAAAGGCTCGTCTATGGGAGTGAAAATGCCGCGGCGGTAATGTTCCTCCAAGAGTTTCCAAGTTTTGGCCTTGCTTTCGCCCTCCAGCGTTGTCCGTATCGCTGTCAGCCGGCGCGTTTCTTCCGGGTCGCGCTCGCGCAGGGAACTTGCGTCCGCCGGCGGCAGAGGGACGGGCTCGTCGCCGCCGGCATACATGGCGTGTTCAATCCCGTCGCGCAGCCGCGCAAACCGCTGCTGAAAGATCACCTCGCCGTCGAAGCCTTTGGGTTCGTCGGCGGCTTCTATTTTCTCCAGATATCGAAGAGCCTCGTCGACATCCCGATCCGTTCCCCAACCGTTCAGAAGACATTCCCCCATGCGCAGGCAGGCGGAACTGTAGCAGTCGCAGTATTCGATAAATTCAGAGGCCAAGCACTCCTCATAGAGCCTCACAGCGAAAGCCGCGTCTTGGTCCGCGTGCATTCCGCGCAAATACATGTCGCCCAGC
>JAITAX010000168.1 GCA_031283865.1 Eubacteriales Family XIII. Incertae Sedis bacterium | reverse complement strand
GCTCCAACGCCATGCTGATGCTTTTTTCAGCGCAAGCTTCACGAATAACGACGACGTCGCGCCGCAAATCCTCCGGATTGTATTCTCCTTTACCATCGAGACAGGAACAACTCAATCTTTTGGACAGGCTGGCTGCGCTTGTGGATACCTGTCGGCGGTTCGGATTCCGGCAGTACAATATCGTCAACGTGCGTAAAGCGCTTAACGTGCCGCCCATTGTGCTCAACTATTTCACTCCACATCTCTGCCGGACGAACCCAAAGATCACCCTCACCATAAAGCGCGCGGTACACCACCATTTCCTCTTGAGTTTCGCTGTGAGCTGCGGTGCCGATGACTTCGTATTCGTTTCCTTTAAAGTGAATGTATTTACCGGGTTTGATAACCATGTCACAGCAACTCCAAATTTAATTCATTAATCAATTGCTCAATAAGATTTTTGTACTTAACATATCGGAATAATGTCCACACTATACTCTCTTTTTCTCCCGCCGTCAATGGAGAGACCGGAGAAATCCGGAAAGTTAAGAGCAGGATTTTTTATAAAAACTGATATTTATGTGCGGAACAAAGCGTCTCAATGCCGAGGGGCTTTTTCTTTTTGAATTATACGAAAAGAGGAAACCACAGGTCGGTCTTTCGTGTTGAGAAACCCCGCGACTTTACCGCTCATTTCAACTTACCCTTTGACACAAGTTACGAAGAAATCTGTTGGCGGCGGCTTTGAACTCACATAACCGAACTCACAAAACGCATCCCCGGGGCAAAAACAACCTGTCCCGGGCGCGCTTCTTCCGGTATACTGTGTAGGGACCCGTTCGCATCGCGTTCGGGTGTGCCGCGCCGGGGAGGAAACGGCGCGGAAACAGGCGTTTCGGCGATTTGCGCTTCGCCGCGCGCTCGACGGCGGACCGTATGAGGCAGACACAAAAATGAACGTTTCCAACGAATCGAAACCCACCGCGCTGACGGTGGAACAGATGATGAACCGGAATTTCGAGCCTCTCCGCATAGGGGACAGCTTGCGCGCGGTCGTCGCGGGCTATCACAAATACAAGATCAACCTGCTGCCGATCATTGACGCCGACGGAAATTTGGTCGGCGTATTCCCCAAAAAGCGATTGTTCAGGGCCTTGCTGGAGGGCGCCGGCCTCGATTCCCCGTGCGAAGCCTACATGGTGGACAATCCCGTCTTCGTGACGACGGATCGCACCTACGACGAATACTCCCTCGTGGTGCGCGTGACGAAGAGCAAGGTGGACAACGTGGTGGTGCTGGACCCGTCTCATCGCGTGGTCGGCATGATCGGGACGGCGGAATACCTGCGCGAGAGCCTGAACATGATTACGGCCTCCTCCGCGCTGCTCGAATCCCTGTTCCGCGTCAACGCCGAGGGGATAATCATAGTGGATCAAGAGGAGCGCATACAGCGCGTGAACCCGACCGCAGAGCGCATGTTCGGACTGCGCGCCTCGGACACGAGAGGGGAGCGGCTGCGGGAGGTCCTGCCCGAGGCTCTTCCGGAGACGGCGGCTTTCGAAGAACCGCGTATCGGCCTGAAGCGGACTGTTCGCTCCCTTCCCGTGATCGTAAACAAAATTCCCATCGTGGAGAACGGTGAGCGCGTCGGCGCGAGTTTTTCTTTCCTCGACGTTTCGGACATGGAGAAGATCGCGCGCGAACTCGAGATCGTCAAGGAGATGCAGACGACGATAGACGGGGTCTTGAGCGCCTCTTCGGACGGCGTGTTCGTTTCCGACGTTTCGGGTGCCGTCAAATACGTCAACGAGCGGGCCTGCCGCCTGTTCTCCAAGGATCCCGAGCAGATCATCGGCAGATCGCTGCAGGAGCTGCTCAAGACGGAAAGCCCGTTTCGGGCGATGCGCTCCGGCGGCGCCGAGGTCGATTCCTGCGACATCCAAGGGAAAAAGTGCATTGTTTCGCACGTCCCGTTCAAGGAGGCGGGCCGCGGCGACGCGGCTTTTACGGGCGTCGTAAGCACCGTATACCTCAACGACAACGCCGTCGCTGAGGAGATCGCCCGCAAGTGGTTCTATGTGAACCAACAGGTGCAATACTACCGTGACGAACTCGAAAAGAGGGGCGGCGGCGTGGGCAGCCGCTTTGATCGCATCGTAACGGTCAATCCCGCGTTCAAGCGCATCAAGGCGGAGGCGCAGTTGATCGCGCGGAGCAGTTCCACCGTCCTGCTGACGGGGGAGAGCGGCGTGGGCAAGGATATGTTCGCGCGCTGTATCCATGAGGCGAGCCCGCGCGCGAAAAAGCCGTTTATAAAGGTAAGCTGCGTGTCCATCCCGGAAACGCTCTTCGAATCGGAGCTTTTCGGCTATGCGCCGGGTTCTTTCACGGGCGCGCTGAAGAACGGAAAACCCGGCTATTTCGAACGGGCGCACCTCGGCACCGTCTTCCTCGACGAGATAGGCGACATGCCTTTGTCCGTGCAGGCCAAGCTGCTGCAGGTCCTGCAGGAGAAAGAGTTTGTCCGCGTCGGCGGGACGGAGAAGCAGAGCGTGGACGTTCGAATTATCGCCGCCACCAACCGGAACCTGCGGGAGGCCATTGCGAACAAGGCCTTTCGCGAGGATCTGTTTTACCGTCTCAACGTGATAGAGTTCCATCTGCCGCCGCTGCGCGCGCGCGCCGAGGACACGATTGCGCTGGCGGAATCTTTCGTCGAAAAATACAATCGGATTCTGGGGTCCCGCGTGACGGGGATCAGCGCGCAGGCCAAGGAAGCCCTGTGCGCCTATCCTTGGCCCGGAAACATCCGCGAACTCGAAAACGCGATCGAGCGCGCGGCCAACTACGTTTGGGACGGGGAAATCGAGCCGGAGAATCTGCCCGCGCAGATACTCGAAGCCGCGCCCGCGTCCGGGCCGCCGCGCGGCTCGTATCGCGACGCGCTCCTGGATTTCGAGCGGGAAAAACTCTCGGCCGTTCTGCGGGAAACGAACGGAAACAAAAGCGCGGCGGCGCGCATGCTGCGCATGAGCCGGTCCGCCTTTTACGACAAGCTGACCAAGTACGGGCTTATACAGCCGGCGGCGAATGACGGAAGGAGAAAGTAAATGTCAAACGCAAACGATTCTGCAAGCGCCCTGC
>JAITAX010000144.1 GCA_031283865.1 Eubacteriales Family XIII. Incertae Sedis bacterium | reverse complement strand
GCGCCGCGCAGCGATAGACGGGCAGCAGATCGTCCATTTCGCGCGAAATCTCCGCCGTATCCTCCCACGGAAACTCGACCTCGTAGACGCGCGCGATCTCCCGCGCCACCTGCCAGTTCGAAAATTCCACGTCTTCCTCCACAGCCTGCCTAACCAAGCCGAGCCGCCGCTCCGTGTTCGTGAAAGTGCCGTCCGCAGACGCGAAACCCGTGCCGGGGATCACCACATCGGCGGTTTCGGCGGTTTCGGTCAGGTGCGTGTCGCAGACCATGAGGAACTCAAGGCCCGAAAACGCGCCCGGGTCCTCCCCGAAAGACAGGAGCGCCTTGACGCCGTCCATCGCCTCCGCTCCGTCCCGTATGCCGAGGTCCGCAAGCCCTTGGCTGTTGTTCTTGGACTTCAGTTGCAGGATACCGTTTCGCGGCGCGCCTATATGCCCCGACGCGACGGCGATGTCGGCCAGCAGCGTCGCGGATTCCGTCGAAAGCAGGTTCTGCTGGAATACGATCATGGCTTTCTTCGCGGCAAGGTAGAGCGCCGCGACCTCCGCCGCGTCCGCGCCCGGCTTCACCTGCGCCAGATCCGCCGCGAAAGCGTCAAAGCCATCGGCTTTCACGGCCTTGTCGCTGTCCGCGATCACCTTTGCGAGTTCCCGCAGAAAGCTGAGGTCGTTCCCCGTGCGGACGGTCCTGTGCGCGAAGCCCATCGGCTGCCCGCTGTCCGCAGGGTTAATCAGGATCAGCTTTGCGCCCGCCTCGGCGGCCTGCTTGAGCTTGATGCGGATCACGGGGTTTTCCATCCAGTCGAAGCCCACCGCGAGGATCAGCTCCGTCGAAAGCAGCTCGTCAATCGTGTTCGGCGAAGCGTCGAAGCCGAGCACGGGCGCAAGGCCGCTCTTCCTGTTGTTGAAAGACAGGACGCGCGCGCCCATCGTTTCGGCCAGCCGCTTCACGGCATAGGCTTCCTCGTTCGTGTATCGATCCGATACGGCGACCGCCACGGCCTCGCGACCGTAGCGCGCGGCCACGGACTGCGCTTTCTTCGCCGTTATGATGAAAGCGTCGTGATAGTCCGCCTCCGCAAGGCGACCCTCTTTCCGCGTCATCGGGTACAGCAGCTTGCCCTCCAACTCTACGCAATCGAAACCGAAGCGGCCGCGACCGCAGAGCAAACCCTTGTTCACGGCGCCCGCCTTGTCCGGAACCGCTTTGACAAGCATGTCGCCGTAGGTTTCGAGATGCAGGCTGCAACCCACCGAACAGTAGGGGCAGACCGTATCCGTCGCCGTCGTCTCGAGCGGCACGGGTTTCACGAGGGAAAGCCTCTCCTGCAGCGCGCCCGTCGGACATACGCTGACGCACTGGCCGCAGGATATGCAGCCCGATTCCGCAAGCGGTTTTTCGAGCGTGGGTTTCACCACCGTATCAAAACCCCTGTTCACAAGCCCCAGGGCGCCGACGCCCATGACCTCGTCGCAGGCCCTGACGCAAAGTCCGCAGAGAATGCACTTGTTCGGGTCCCGTATGATGAAAGGATGTTCGTCTTCGTAGTCGATGCGATGCTTGTCGCCCGCAATGCGGTCGGGCTTCACGTCGTACCGGTTCGCAAAATCCACGAGTTTGCACTCGAAATAGTCACCGCAGCCGCATTCGAGACAGCGCAGCGCGTCGGTCGTCGCCTGTTCCGCGTCGTAGCCGAAAACGACTTCCGTAAAGTTGTCTTTCCGAGCCTCGGGCGAAAGCTGCCGCATCTTCGGCCGGCATTCCCGTTCCCTGTCCTCGAAACTCTTTTCCGTCAGGTCGTCGCGTTCCACCGCGTAGGGCCTTTCGTAGCGAATCGTCTCGCCGGCCAGATAGGCGTCTATGACGTCGCAGGATTTGTGCGCGTCGGCGATGGCTTCTATGGCGATGGAAACCTTGTCGTTGCCGCAGTCGCCGCCCGCGAATACGCCGGGGATGTTCGTCATGAACGTATCCTTGTCGCAGACGATTCCCCGCTTCCGCGTGCGCTCCACGCCCTCGAAGCCCGATTCTTCCACGGCTTGGCCGATGGCGAGTATGACGTTGTCCACGTCCAAGGTTTCCGTCTTGCCCGCGACGGGCTTCGGCGCGCGCCGGCCGGAGGCGTCAGGCTCGCCCAGCTCCATCACCTGCAACACGATCTGCTTGACCTTTCCGTCCTTGCCCTTGAGGATCTCCAGCGGGTTCGTCAGGTTCTTGAAGATCACGCCCTCCTCCTCCGCCTCTTCGATCTCAACGCGGTCGGCGGGCATTTCGTCTTTCGTGCGCCTGTAGATGTTGTACACGCTCTCCGCGCCGAGGCGGACGGCGGTGCGGCAGGCGTCCATGGCCGTGTTTCCGCCGCCGACGATTGCCACGCGCTTGCCGAGCTTGATGTCCTCGTTTCGGACGACCTTGCGCAGCAGATCTATGCCGCCTATGACGCCCTCGGCGTCTTCACCCTTGCAGCCGACGCCCGTGGACACCCACGCGCCGATGCCTATACATACGGCGTCGAAGCCGCCTCGCAGGGTTTCGAAATCGATGTCAACGCCGATGCGCGTGTTCGGCGCGAGTTCTACGCCCATAGCTTCGATGCGCGCGATCTCCTCATCGAGCACCTCTTTCGGGAGCCTGTACTCGGGGATGCCGTAGCGCAGCATACCGCCGAGCCTCGGCATGGCGTCGAAGACCGTGATCTCGTGGCCGCGCCGGCGCAGGAAGTACGCGAGGGAAAGCCCGTAGGGGCCGCCGCCCACGATGGCGACGGACTTGCCCGTTTCTTCCTCGATCTCCGGCATAAAGGGGTCGCCCTCGCCGAACAGGTCCGTATCCGCGGCGAAGCGCTTGAGCCACGCGATGGATATGGGTTCCTCGACGAGCCGGCGGCGGCACTTGTCCTCGCACGGGTGCGGACACACGCGCCCTATGGACGCGGGCAGCGGAATCTTCTCCTTGATGAGTTCTATCGCCTCCTCAAAGCGCCCGTTCGCGATCAGGCCCACATAGCCCTGGCAGTCCGTCTGCGCGGGGCAGGCGAGCGCACAGGGCGGACGGCAGTCGCCCACGTGGTTGGACAGCAGCAGCTCGAGGTTCGTCTTTCTCGATTCGCGCACGCGGTCCGTATCCGTCCGGATAACCATGCCCGGCGCGATGGTCGTGGCGCAGGCCTTAACCATCTTGGGGTTTCCCTCCGCCTCCACGACGCAGAGCCCGCAGGCGCCGTAGATCTCGGTCCTTTCGTCGAAGCAGAGGGTGGGAATAAAGATGCCGTTCTCCCGCGCCACCTCGAGAATGGTTTGTCCGGGAAAGCCCAAAACCTCTTTCCCGTCTATATTCAGTCTAAACTGTTTCATTCCGTATCACCTCACTCTAATCGCGGAGGATGGCGCCGAATTTGCAGGATTCTTCGCATTTCCCGCAGCGTATGCACCGATCCAAATCAATAACGTGTTTCTGCTTCGTTTCGCCCGAGATGGCCCCGACGGGGCATTTCTTCGCGCAAAGCGTGCAGCCCTTGCAGGCGTCCGTGATCTCAAACGTAAGCAGGGCCTTGCAGGAGTGAGCCGTACATTTCTTCTTGTAGATGTGGTCCTCGTATTCGTTGCGGAAATACCGGATGGTCGTCAGAACGGGATTCGGCGCGGTCTGCCCAAGGCCGCACATGGAGCCGTCCTTGATCTTCTCCGCGAGTTCCACGAGCAGCTCTATGTCGCCGTCGCGCCCCTCGCCCCTCGTGATTCGCTCAAGGATTTCGAGCATACGCTTCGTGCCGATGCGGCAGTAGTTGCACTTGCCGCAGGATTCCTTGCGCGTGAAGTCGAGAAAGTAGCGCGCCATGTCGACCATGCAGGTCGTTTCGTCCATGACGATCATGCCGCCGGAGCCAACGATTGCGCCCGTCTTGGTTATGTTTTCATAATCCACGGGCGTGTCGATCAGGGAGGCGGGAATGCAGCCGCCCGAGGGTCCGCCCATCTGGACGGCCTTGAAAGCCTTGTCGTTCTTGATGCCGTCGCCGATGCCGTAGATCACATCCCTGAGCGGCAGACCCATCGGCACCTCCACGAGGCCGCCTTTCTTGATCTTGCCGGCCAGCGCGAAGACCTTGGTACCCTTGCTCTTGTCCGTGCCGACCGCGCCGAAAGCCGCGCCGCCGTTCGCGATGATCCACGGGACGTTCGCAAAGGTTTCGACGTTGTTGATGTTCGTCGGCTGCTGCCAGAAGCCTTTTTCGGCGGGGAAAGGCGGTTTCAGCCGCGGCATACCCCGCTCGCCCTCCAGCGAGGCGATGAGGGCCGTTTCCTCGCCGCAGACGAAAGCGCCCGCGCCGGCCTTGATGCGAATGTCGAAGTCGAAGCCCGTGCCGAACAGATTTTTGCCCAAAAATCCCTTTGCCCGCGACTGTTCAATCGCCATCTCAAGCCTGTAAATAGCCAGCGGATATTCGGCGCGCACGTAGATGACGCCCTCGTTCGCGCCCATCGCGTAGCCGCCGATTGTCATGCCCTCGAGCAGGGAATGCGGGTCGCCCTCGAGCACAGAGCGGTCCATAAAGGCGCCGGGGTCGCCCTCGTCGGCGTTGCAGACCATGTACTTGCTCGCGCCGCGGTTCTTCCGCGCGGCGTCCCATTTGAACCAAGTCGGAAAGCCCGCGCCGCCGCGTCCCCGAAGTCCCGATATCTTGATCTCCTCTATCACCGCTTCCGGCGACATTTCTTTCAAAACTTTCTCTATCGACCGATAGCCGCCGACAGCCGTGTACGCGTCGATGCTCTCGGGATTGATGACGCCCGCGTTGCGCAGTACGATGCGCTTCTGGCTCGACAGGAATTTCTCGTCGATTTCCGAAATGGCAAGCTCCTTTGCGATCTCTCCGCCTTTCAGATGCCTTTCGACGATCTCACCGACTTTCTCCGGCTGCACGCGCACATAGCGCGCCGCAAGCGCGCCGTCCGCACCGTAGACGTCCACGACAGGCTCAAGATAGCAATTGCCGACGCAACCGGTCTTTTCGACGGCTACGTCAAGTCCGGCCGCCGCGATGAGCTTTTCAAACTCCGCTGAGGTCTTCTTCGCCCCTGTGGCGACGCCGCAGCTCCCTTGTCCCACTACAACTTTCATCCCGCGGCCACCTCCTTTTCCCTGTCCGCGATCTCCTTGAGAATCGCTTTCACGCTGTCCTTGGTTAGATTGCCGAAAGTCTCATCGCCGTCCGCGCCCTTGACCATCATGACGGGCGCGAGGGAGCAGCAGCCGAGACAGGCCACGTTGTTCAGCGTGAACACGCCGTCGGCCGTCGTTTCGCCGTCGCCTATGCCGAGATACTCCGAAACGGCCTCCTCTATGAGGTCGGCGCCGTTCACGTGACAGGCCGTACCCTTGCAGAGCATGATAAGATTTTTCCCTATGGGTTTCAGCCGAAACTGCGTGTAGAAAGTGGCGACGCCGTAGATCTTCGCGGGTTTGATCCCCGTCTTGGCCGCGATGTAACGGATGGCGTCCATTGACAGATATCCGTAGATGTCCTGTGTTTTCTGCAAGACGGTAATCAGGCCGCCCTTTACGGCGCCGTATTTCTCCAGCACAGGGGCAAGGGCGGAAAAGTCCGCGGGTTCCTTGCAACTCTTTTCACACATAATTCAATCTCCTCTTCAAAATTTACCGAACAGCACCCGGTAATCAGTATAACAAATAGGAAGAAAAAAAGCAATGGGGAAAAACCCGAAAACATGTATCTTTCAATGTTTTCGAGTTTTCTGACTACATTGCTTTTTTTGAATTTTTCGAAATTCTGTCAGATGTCCGAATGGGAACCTGCGGCGTTCACGAACATCTCCAAAGCCAAGCTGTCGCGCAGCAGGCCCGTCTTGATGTGCTTGTCGGTCTCACAGGCGCGCAGCACGATCCTGCGAAGCGTGTTCGCATCGAAGCGCGC
>JAITAX010000095.1 GCA_031283865.1 Eubacteriales Family XIII. Incertae Sedis bacterium | reverse complement strand
CGCCACAGCCGGTATGCCGATCATGACAGCCTCCATCGCCGCCGAGATCGTGCCGGAGTAGAGCGTGTCCGTGCCGAGATTGCCGCCCATATTCACGCCCGAAAACACCATGTCTATGCCGACGCCCTCCGCTTCAAGCAGCTTGAAAGCCACTTTCATGCAGTCCGCCGGCGTGCCGTCTACGGCGACGGCGCGCAATGCTCCCGGGAAACGCACATCCCGCGCGTGGAGCGTTTTCTTGACCGAAACGCCGTGTCCGCAGCAGCTCATCTGCTCCGTGGGCGCGAATATATACAGGTCGCCGAGCGCCCGCAAGGCTTCCGCAAACTTGCGTATGCCCGCGGCCCGGATGCCGTCGTCGTTCGATAATAAGATATTCATAAGCTGTATTGTTCCTTATCCGCGCCTTGTCCGCGCCGCCGCGAGCTTTCGAAAGTTTCACCCGGACGGGAGCGCGGTCTCTCGGCGGGGCTTTAGACGGCGTGCAGGGCCGCGTCCAGCACCTCTCCGATCGGCTCGCGTATAACGAGCCCGGCGCTGCTGTCATAATTCGTCTGCGATTTGTTGATCAACACGAGGCGTTTGCCCCGAAAATAATTCAGAAAGCCCGCGGCCGGGTAGACCACCAAGGAGGTGCCGCCGACGATGAGCATGTCCGCCGAAGAGATGGCCCGCGCCGCGCCCTCCATCACGCGCGCGTCGAGCGATTCCTCGTACAGCACGACGTCGGGTTTAACCATGCCGCCGCACGCGCGGCACCGGGGGATCGCGCTCTGTTTTCCGTTCTTGTCCGCGCAATTGTCGGGATTCAGGATATAGGCGAGATCGTAGGACGCGCCGCAGTGCGTGCAGTCGTTGCGAAGCACGGAACCGTGCAGTTCGTAGACCGTCCGGCTGCCCGCGAGCTGATGGAGACCGTCGATGTTTTGCGTCACAATCGCGCGCAGCTTCCCCGCCTCCTCAAGCTCCGCCAGCGCAAGGTGCGCCTTGTTGGGTTTCGCGTCGGGATAGAGCAGATTGTCCTTATAGTATTCGTAGAAGATCGCGGGCGATCCGACGAAGAACGAATGCGAGATGATCTCCTCCGGCGAGCGGCCGTACTTGCTCTGCGCGTTATAAAGGCCGGATTCCGAACGGAAATCCGGTATGCCGCTCTCCGTCGAGACGCCGGCGCCGCCGAAAAAAACAATGTCCTCGCTCTCCGCGATCCACGCGGCGAGTTGCCGAATCAAGTTATTCATAAAATTATTATACCCTCCCGTCGGTGAAATGACAATGAAATTTTTTTGCGGGCGCGGTTGCGGCAAGCTCGGGGCAGGCTCGGAGGGCAAGCTCGGGACGGCTCGGTTGCAGAACTCCTGTTTTTTCCAAATTGAAAAACGAGCGCTCCTATGATATACTGTTCTCGAAAGTTTAAGTTCACGCACGCACCGAGGACAGCGCATGGGCAATCGACTTGTAAAAAAGGTGGCGGATCCGTATGTTTGGGCGGGCTTGGCGGCGGTAGCGCTCTTGGCGCTCGCTTTGTTTCTGTGCGCCGAATTTTTGAACCTCGGCGCCGCGGACGGCTTCGTCCTGCTCGCGTGCGGCGGCGGTGTCTGCCTCCTGTACGCCGCGTTTTGCCTGATTGCGCGCTTTTTGCAGGGCCGCAGCATGGAACGCTACCTTGAGAAGATCGCTTCGGAGATCGACGGAACAATGCAGTACGCGATCCGCAATCATCCCCTGCCGCTCTGTCTGACGGACGAAAACGGCGTCGTCATGCTGGCAAACGAACGGTTCAAGGAGATCTATCCCGCCGTCATCTTGATGAAGACGGAGATTTCGCAGCTTACGGGCAAGGGCCGGGGTGAGTTTTTGGACGCGGAGGCGCCGCAGGCTTCCCTGCTTTCCGTCGGAGAGCGGATATACAAGATCCTGCCCGCGTACTTGGACGGGGATGCGCGCAAATCGGCTGCGCTCTACTGGATCGACGTCACGGATTACGAAAACCTGAAAACCCTGTACAGCAACGAGCGCAAATGCTTCGCGCATATCCGCATCGACAACTACGATGAGCTCATCGCAAGCTCGCCCGACGACAAAAAATCCCTGATCGCCGCGGGCATCGAAAAGGTCATCCGCCAATGGGCGGCGAAGCTGGACGCTTCCATCCTGCGCTACTACAGCGACAAATACTTCATCGTCTTTGAGTACAGTCAATACAAGCGCATCACCGCCGAGAAATTTAGCATCCTCGACGAAGCGCGCGCCGTCGAAACGGACGCGGACTTCCCCGTGTCCCTGAGCATGGGCGTCGGGCTCGACGGCAAGACGCCGCAGCAGACGGACGAATACGCGACCTTTGCCCTCGACCTCGCGCTCGGGCGCGGCGGCGATCAGGCGGTCGTCAAGCGCGGTATGAAAGTCGATTACTACGGCGGAACGCTGCAGGCGGTCGAACGGCGCAACAAGGGCAAATCGCGCGTCATGGCCCACGCGATCGGGCAGCTCGTGGATCAGTCCTCAAGGGTCATCGTCATGGGGCACAAGAACCCCGACATCGATTCCTTTGCGGCGGCTGTCGGCGTCGCGCGCGTCGCGATCAACCGCGGCAAGGACGCCTTTATCGTGCTCAACGAAACGGGCCGCTCGCTTGCGGATTTTTACCGGGAGGCGAACAAGAGCGGCGAATATCGCTTCATCAACACGGACAGCGCCTTGGAAATCATCGACAAAAACAGCCTGCTCGCGGTCGTCGACACACACAGGCCGAGCCTTACGGAGGCACCCGTTCTGCTGGGCAAAACGGAGAAATCCGTGGTTATCGATCACCACAGGCGGGCCGAGGAGTGCATCGAAAACGCGACGCTCTCCTATATGGAGCCTGCCGCTTCCTCGACCTCCGAGCTGATTGTCGAAATCATGCAGTATCTGGCGGAGAAGAAGAGCATTTCGCGCCTTGAGGCGGAACTGCTGCTGGGCGGAATCATCGTGGACACGAACAGCTTTTCGGTCAAGACGGGTACCCGCACTTTCGAAGCGGCCTCGTGGCTCAGGCGCAACGGCGCGGACACCGCCGTCGTGCGGCAGTACCTGCAAAGCGACATGGAGGACTTCCGGCAGCGGGCGAGCATCATCTCGAACGCGGAATTTCTGAGCGGCGGCATCGCCGTTTCTCGGAACGAGGGCCGCCACGAAAACGCGCAGATCATCAACGCGCAGGCAGCCGATGAGCTGCTCGACATCAAGGGCATCCGCGCCAGTTTCGTGCTCGGGGAAACGAGCGACGAGGTGGTAATCAGCGCCCGCTCGCTCGGCGAGGTGAACGTCCAAAAGATCATGGAACGGCTCGGCGGCGGCGGTCATTTGACGACGGCGGCGGCCCAGATCAAGGGCATCACGGTGGACGAGGTCGCGGTCGAGCTGCGAAAGTTCATTGATGAATTATAAGGGAAGGACGGCGTTATGATCGTAATACTGAAACAGGACTGCAAGGGATTGGGCAAGGCGGGCGACGTGGTTAAGGTCAGCGACGGCCACGCGCGAAATCTGCTGATTCCAAAAGGCATCGCGGCCGAGGCGACGGACGGGAACATCCGAAGCCTCGAAAAGCAAAAGAAGTTGGACGAGGAAAAGCACAAAAGCGAATTTGAGGCGGCGAAAGTCCTCGCGCAGCGCATCGGCGGCATTTCCATCAAAATAATCACAAAGTCGGGTGAAAAGGGCAGGCTGTTCGGCTCGATCACCTCCAAGGACATCGCCGACGCGCTTGCGGAGCAGCACAAGATCAGCGTTGACAAGCGCAAGATCGCGCTGGAGGCCCCCATCAAGAACACGGGGCAGGTCTCGGTCGAGGTCAAGCTCTTTCCGGAGGTCAGCGCCGTCCTGCGGGTCAACGTGGAAACCTTGGCATGAACGAGCGCATCCCCCCGCACAGCGACGACGCCGAAAAATCCGTCCTCGGCGCCATTATGCTCGATAAGGACGCCCTGTTTCAGGTTATGGAAATCCTCAGATCGGAGGATTTCTACAGCGACGCGCACAGAGAGGTCTATCGCGCGGCGGAGGAACTGCACCGCAGGAATGAGCCGGTGGACACGCTCACCGTCTCGGACGAGCTGAAACGCAGGAAATCGCTCGACATGGCCGGGGGCCGCGGCTATATCGCCGTGCTTTCGACCATGGTTCCCGCCACGGCCAACGCCGCGCAGTACGCGCGGATCGTCGCGGAAAAGGCCGTCCTGCGGCGGCTGATCGGCGCGTCCTCGGAGATCATGGACGAGGGCTACCGCGACAGCCGCGACGCGCAGGAGGTTCTCGACGACGCGGAACGCAGGATTTTCGCGATTGCGCAGGCGGGGCAGCACAAGAATTACAGCGAAATCAGCGAAGTGCTCTTCGCCAATTATGAGCGCATCAACGAGATCGCGAACCGCAAGGGCCTGACCGGCTTGACGACGGGCTTTGCGGATTTGGATAAGCGGACCTCCGGCCTGCAAAAGTCCGATATGATTGTGGTCGCGGCCCGCCCCGGCATGGGCAAGACCGCGTTCGCGCTGAATATCGCGCACAAGGCGGCCCTGCGCGCCGACGCGAAAATTTTGATCTTCAGCCTCGAAATGTCCAAGGAACAGTTGGTAAACAGGCTCCTCAGCCTCGAAGCCCACGTGGAGATCACGCGGCTGCGCGACGGCAAGCTGAATGACGACGAATGGACGCGCCTCAACGAGGCCATAGACGTCCTGCAAAACACAGCCGTTTTTATAGACGACACGCCGGGCATCCCCGTCATGGAGATTCGGAACAAGGCGCGGCGGCTGAAATCGGAGCACGGACTTGATCTCATCATCGTGGATTACCTACAGCTCATGTCCGAGAGCAGCAGGACGGAGAACAGGAATCAGGAGATCTCCGTCATCTCCCGTATGCTCAAGCAGCTTGCGCGCGAGATGGACTGCCCCGTCATCGTCCTGTCGCAGCTTTCGCGCGAGGTCGAGAAGCGCAAGGACCGTATGCCCATCCTGTCGGACCTGCGCGACTCCGGCGCCATCGAGCAGGACGCGGATTTGATCCTCTTCCTGCACCGGGAGGACTATTACAAGGACAACGCCGACGCGCCGGACGCCGAGCAGAGCAACCTGTGCAAGACGATCATCGCCAAGCACAGGAACGGTGAAACCGGCTTTATCGAGCTGTCCTGGATCGGGCGCTACACCAAGTTCGCCGACCGCGCGCGCGGTTCGGAGCAGACCCCGTATTGAGTATTGTGAAACAGAGCAAAGGAGGCGGCAATATGTCTACATTGGCGATCGTAGGCTCGCAATGGGGCGACGAGGGCAAAGGAAAGATCATCGATTATCTTGCGAAGAAAGCGGATATGGTCGTCAGGGGGCAGGGCGGGAGCAACGCCGGCCACACGGTCGTAATCGGCGATAAGAAATACGCGCTGCACCTGATTCCGTCGGGCATTATGAACGAACAGACCGTGAACATCATCGGCAACGGCGTCGTCTTCGACGCAGAGGGTTTCTTTGAAGAAATTGCCACGCTCGAAAAGGATGGCGTAAGGATTGACCGCATCTTCGTCAGCGACCGGGCGCACCTCGTGTTTCCCTACCACAAACTTCTCGACGCGCTCATCGAGGAAGCACGCGGCGACAAGGACATCGGCACGACGCGGAAAGGCATAGGCCCCGCCTACATGGACAAGATCGAGCGGAGCGGGCTGCGCGTGTGCGACACGCTTGACGAGAACGGCTTTCGCGAGAAGCTCTCGGCCCAAATCGACGCCAAGAACAGGATTATCGCGGGACTTTTCGGCGCGCCGCCCGTAGACAAGGCGGAGATCATCGAGGACTTCCTCTCGTATGCGAAGCGCCTGCGCCCCTACATACGCGACACGGGCGTGATGGTCCACGAGGCGGTCAAATCCGGCAAAAGGGTGCTGTTCGAGGGCGCGCAGGGTTCCATGCTCGACATCGATCTGGGCACCTACCCCTACGTGACGAGTTCGCATCCGATTTCGGGCGGCTTCACGACAGGCGCCGGCATAGGCGTCGGCGCGATTCGGGAGGTCATCGGCATCACGAAAGCCTACACGACGCGCGTGGGCAAGGGTCCCTTTGTCACGGAGCTGGACAACGAGCTGGGGGCGCGCATCAGGGAGATCGGTCACGAGTACGGCGCCACGACGGGCAGGCCGCGGCGCTGCGGCTGGTTCGACGGCGTGGTGGTGCGCTATTCCGCGCGCATCAACGGCACGACG
>JAITAX010000083.1 GCA_031283865.1 Eubacteriales Family XIII. Incertae Sedis bacterium | reverse complement strand
AATCTGCCCGCCAAGGATAAGGTCGGGCCTTACGGCTATAACCTGTACAACCTCGACGCGGGCTTTGTGCCGCCCGAGGAAGTCCCGCCTCCGCCCCCGAGGACGGTCCTGCGCACGGTCTCCGGCGCGGCATGGTACGACGGCAACGGGAACGGCATCAGGGAAGCGGGCGAGATATTCGTCGCGGGCGCCGTCGTCACGCTGCAAGGCAAGGACGGGAATCCCGCGAAGAATGCCGCAGGGGAAGCGGTAAGCCCCCAAACGACGGGCGCGGACGGCGCATACCTGTTCACAAACCTTGCCGCAGGCGACTTTTACGTGTCCTTCGCGGGCTCTGCGGCCTTTGCGATCGGGCGGTACGGCGTTTCGCCGAAGGACAGAGGGGACGGCGACACGATCGATTCCGACGTGACGGGCGTGCGGGAGAACGGAATCCTCGTTTCCGCGCGGACGGACGACTTCAATCTGCCGCCCGACGAAGCCGTCGATCCCGAGGAAGGGTATCACAGGCGACACCTGGACGCGGGCTTTGTGCCGCCGAGCGATTCGCCCCCGCCGGGCGGAGGCGATCCGCCTCCGCCTCCCCCGGGCGAAGATCCGTCGACTGAGCCGGGCGAGGGCGAGAATCCGAACGAGCGCGAAGAGCCGACCGTGCCCGAAACGCCGGGGCGCAACGTCGTTCCGGGCGAGAACGGCGTGTACATCGAGCTCGACGAGAACGGGATTCCGCTCGGGGAGTGGCGCTGGGACGAGCCCACTCAGCAATGGATCTTCGACGAATACCCGCCGCTGGCCGACCTGCCGCAGACGGGAGGCGTTCTTTCGTTCCAAGGCATCGCGTACCTGTGGGTCTTCCCGCTGCTGTCGCTGCTGTGGTTCGGCTTCGTTTGGCCGGGGCTGCGCCGGCGCGCCGATCGGCGCGCGCGGTAGCGCCTCTCCTCTGCGGCCTCGGCCGCAAAAAGACAGTGCGACTGTTCGAATATCCGAAAAAAAGCCGCAGCATTTGCATTTCGCAGCGCTGCGGCTTTTTGCGTTTTAACGAGGGTGCTAAAGAAAGGGCGAAAGAAACGCAAAAAATTCGTCTGTTTTCTCTTGCATCCGCAGCCGGATTGTACTATAATAAAATAGTTTTATAGTAAAAGTATTTTGTGGAACAGGCGGCGCTTAGGGCGGTTTCGGCGCGCGGCGCCCGGGACCGCCCCGGACCGCGCGGTCCCGGCGGGAAAGGAGATGCGGATGACGGATTGCAGGGAGGATATCGGTGGCTTGCTCGGGATATCCTATCCCATCATACAGGGGGGCATGGCTTGGATTGCCGACAGCAGCCTCGCTTCGGCTGTTTCGAACGGCGGCGGTCTCGGCCTGATCGCGGCCGGCAGCGCCGACGCGGATTTTGTGCGGGAGGCGCTTCGCAGGACGCGGGCGCTGACGGACAAGCCTTTCGGCGTGAATGTGATGCTGCTGAACCCGCACGCGGACGCCATCATAGAGATGCTCTGCGAGGAGAAGCCGGCCGTGGTTACGACGGGCGCGGGCAATCCCGGCAAGTATATGGCCGCGCTGAAAGGCGCGGGCATTAAGGTGATTCCCGTGGTCGCCTCCGTCGCGCTCGCCGTGCGCCTCGCGCGAAACGGCGCGGACGCGCTGATCGCGGAGGGGCAGGAGGCGGGCGGACACATAGGCGAGCTGACTACGATGGCGCTGATCCCGCAGGTGGCGGACGCGGCGCCTGTCCCCGTCATAGCGGCGGGCGGCATAGGCGACGGTCGCGGCGCGGCGGCGGCTTTCATGCTCGGCGCAAAGGGTGTGCAGCTCGGCACGCGCTTCCTCGTCGCGCGCGAATGCACGGTTTCCGGGGCCTACAAGGAGATGATCCTCAAGGCGAAGGATACCGATACGACGGTGACGGGCAGAAGCACGGGCCATCCGGTCCGCGTGCTGAAAAACAGGATGACGCGGGAGATCTTGTCGCTCGAAAGCGACGGCCTCAGCCCGGAGGAATTTGAACAGCGCATGGCGGGTACGCTGCGCGCGGCGGTCAAGGACGGCGACGTGACGCATGGCTCCGTTATGTCGGGACAGATCGCGGGACTCGTCAAGCGGGAGCAGACGGCGGCGGAGATCATAGAGGAAATTTTCAGGGAGGTCAAGGAGATATATGAAAGCAGGGCTTTTATTTGCGGGGCAGGGCGCCCAGTATGAGGGCATGGGAAAGAGTCTGTACGACGCCTGTCCCGCCGCGCGCGGCATATTCGATCGCGCCGGCGGCGAGATCAAGCGCTTGTGCTTCGAGGGAACGAACGAGGAGCTGCGGCAGACGCATATAACGCAGCCCACGGTATTCACGGTGGGCGTCGCGGCGCACGCGGCCCTCGTGGAGGGCCTTGCGCGGGAGGACCTCTCGCGGGCGGCCGGCGGGGGCTTCTCGATCGCGGGCCTCGCGGGTTTCAGCCTCGGCGAGTACGCGGCGCTGACGGCGGCCGGCTGCATCGCGGACTTTGAAAGCGCGCTCGCCTTGGTGGAAAAGCGCGGCGCGTACATGGCGGAGGCCGGCCGCGACGCCGCGGGCGGACAGAGGGGCGCTATGCTGGCCGTGTTCGGCGACCGGCGGGCCATACTCGACGCGGTGGACGCCGTTCGCGAGGGCGACGTACTGGAGGCCGTCAATTTCAACGCGCCCGCGCAGACGGTCGCGGCCGGCGACCTCGCCGCGATCGGCAGGCTCAGGCAGAGGGTCAAGGAAACCGAGGGCCTGAAAGCGGTTCCGCTGAACGTGAGTACGGCCTTTCACAGCCCGATGATGGCACCGGCCGCCGAAAGGCTGGCGGAAGCCGTGCGCGACATGGATTTCTCGGCGCCGCGCGTCCGCGTCTACGCGAATACGACGGGTCGAGATCTGACAGAGGGCAAACCCGCCGCGCTTTCGGACGCGGCGTGGATACGCGAGCGCTTGGCTCTGCAGCTGAAAAGCCCCGTATATTGGCAGGAAACCATTGAAAATATGGCAGCAGACGGCATAGAACTCTTCATCGAACTCGGTCCGGGGCAG
>JAITAX010000044.1 GCA_031283865.1 Eubacteriales Family XIII. Incertae Sedis bacterium | reverse complement strand
GTTGCTTGATCGCATCGGGCTCGCGGACAAGGCAAACGCCTATTCGGCCACGCTGTCGGGCGGACAAAAGCAGCGCGTCGCCATCGTGCGCGCCTTAGCCATGTCTCCGAAGCTCATGCTCTTCGATGAGCCGACGAGCGCGCTGGACCCGGAGATGGTCGGTGAAGTCCTCGACCTGATCCGCGACGTGGCGGAAACCGGCATGACTATCGTGATCGTCACGCACGAAATGGGCTTCGCCCGCGAGGTCGCAACGCGCGTCATGTTCATGAACGACGGCCGCGTGACGGAGCAGAACACGCCCGCGGAGCTGTTCGGGAATCCCAAGGACGAACGCCTGCGCGAGTTTTTGTCGAAAGTGCTGTAGCCCCCCGCCGCAAAATCAAGCGCCTCTGAACGGCAACCCGCCATTTGGCATTTTTTTAAAAACATCCGGTTTCAAGCCTGCGGATCGCTCCCGGATGTCCGTTTTCAGCGGATTTACTGCACTCGGGCGCACAGGCGATCCACGATGAAGCGCACACGGGTCATATTCATGATGTCCTCCGCTTCGAATTGCACGTCAAAGGCATCTTCTATTTCGTACACAAGCTGTATGTGCGCAACAGAATCCCAACTCGGCAGATCCTCGCTTGTCGTTTCGAAACAGAGTTTCAGATTGCCGTCCTCAAAGAAATCCCGAAAGATCCCCTCTAATTTTTCCAGTATCCTATCTTCTTTCATCGCAAATGCCCTCCACAATTTCAATCAAGCCGAGGTTTCTGCCCGATAAAAAAATCACCTTTCGATTGCCCAAAGCAGGCGCTGCGGCGGCAGCCGCAACGACGACGCAACCCTTTTTTTTGAGTTGATCGACATCTCGTTCGAAATCCTCCGCCTCATAGCAGATGTGATAGGGCGCATCGCCCAATCTCTTCAGCAAACGCCACGCCACAGACGCCTCGCTCCGCGGGGAAACCAATTCTACGGCATACCCTCCGTTTTTTAGGAAGCAGATATCCGCATCGCGCGCCGCATCATAGCAGACGGGGCTTTGCTCGCTGTATCCGAGCGGCAAAAATTCCTCTTTCGCCCGTTCGATATGTCTGACAAGATAGCCTATATGATGGATTCTCACGTCTGTTTCACCACATGCGTCTGTCTTTCCGCATAATCCGCCGCGGTCAGACGCAGACGGACGCCGCTTTCCTGCGGCGCGCCCTCCTGCGGGGAATCCCCGCGATGAAACCCGAAAGACGCCAACAATCCCGCGACCATGCCGTTCTTGGGCGTGGGAATATACTCGCCGATCAAAAATTCCGCGTTCGCCTCTTTCGCGAGCGCCACCAGCTCATTGAACATAAATGCCTCAACGCCGCGCTTCAAAACGCGGCAGCTCATCAGCAGCGTATCCAAAAACAGAGCCTTGCCGCCCTCTTCGCGCTTCAGAATCACAAGGCCCACGATGCCGCAGTCCCCAAAACGGTCGGTCAGAGCAAGGCAGCGCGCGATGCAGTCCGCATCCGCCGCAAACTTTCGCAAGTCCTGTTCGGTATAGCGCTTCGTCCGCAGGTTGAACTGGTTGGAACGCTGTGTAAGCTGCGCGGCCCGCGGTATGGAGAACGCATCAAGGGGCGCGAAACGCGCGGTCATCTCTAAGGATTTCAGGTGTTCGTCGATGCTTCCGGCCTTAACCGCCGTTTCCGCGCGCCGGCTTTCCGCTTTGTACATGTCGACGCGCAGCCTATCCTCATCCGAAACGGCGCTCGTTTCAAAAAAATCGGCCGCCTGCAAGGCGCGCAGTACGAGGCTCGCATCCTTTGGGAGTTCCGGCACGGCGATCTCAGGCAACATGCGCCGAACCAAGTCCCGCTCCGCAGGGCTGTCGTCGATAAAAACCATGCTGTCAAAACCGATGTTCAAACACTCCCTGATATATCTGATATTAGAGACCTTATCCTCCCAATTTGCGACAAAAACCGAGATGTCGGAAAGCCGCAAGACCATATTGGGATGTTTCAAAAAAGGCGCCTTTGCCGTCGCCTCGTCGTTTTTGCTGCACACCGCGATTGCGATGCCGCGGCGCGAAAGTTCACGCATCCACCTTTGCAGGTCTGAAAACGCCCGTCCCAAACCCAACTCGCCTATCTGTATGTTTTCCGGGCCTACATCGCCCACGATGCCGCCCCAGAGCGTACCGTCGAGATCCGTGATTAAGCATTTGCGAATGCGGCCGGATAAGGCGTCCATGATGCCCAATATCCGCTCTGCCGCGAAAGGCAGGAAATCCAAACCGAATATGCTTCCGGAAACGCAGTAAAGCCGAGGATCGAAAGCGGCGTCGCGGCCCTTTGCGTTCTGCAGCGCGTTTATGTCCGCGATAAAGGCCGCAACGCTGCCGGACGCGTCCGTCAGACCCTGTGCAAGCCTTTCGTTCACCCCGCGTATCATACGCGGCAGCGAATCGTTGTGGACCGCGCCGAGACTGCCGTACACCGCGTCGTCCAATTCACAATAATTACAGACGATGAGCTTGGCGTCCGTATGCGCGCACAGATGCGCGGCGAGCGCGGTTATGCGCGCCGCTTCCTCCGCGGCGAAGTCCGGACCCGAACGCATTGCCGCGCGCGCACCGCTCGGATCCTTTCCCGCCGAATCGTAGAACCTGTCCCGAAGCCCCTCGGCGGAAAGAAAAAGCAGGACAAAATCAGGCTCAAAAGCATACAAGCCGGCTGCGGCGGCGGCGAGGATCTCAGTTTCCGGATGTCCCGTTCCCTCGTAGACGACAAGGTTCAGGCGCCTTTCGTAAGCGCAACCGCGCAAGGCCTGCGCGAGAAACTGCGTCGGCCAATCGGCGATGACGGCCAGCCTGACGACGGGGAAACCGCTGCAATCCTTTTTTAAGTTTTTCCGCAATTCGTTGAATTTCATATCCGCTGCCATCGCAACCTCCGGTCGCCGCAAAGAAATATTGCATCATCGCGATATTCTGAAAAGGGCAATCCGCCGCCTGATTACCTTATCTGCTTGGCGGGATTGCCTATCATGACCGCGTTCGCCTTTACATCCTTAAAAACGACGCTTCCCGCGCAGATGTAGGCGTATTCCCCGATCTTGACGCCCGGTATGATCGATACGCTTGTCGCCAGATAAACGCCTTTTCCCACGAGAGCGGTGCCGGTAATGTCACAATAGCTCATGACCGACGCGTAATCCTTGAGTTCCGCGTCATGACCGAGCCCGCTTCTGGTGTTGACCATGCAGTGGTTTCCTATGCGCGTATTCACGCTTACAAGCGCATCCGCCTGCAAGAAGTTCCCGCTGCCCATCTCGCTGTACCTTGAAATGATCGCCGTGGGATGCACGATGTTCACCCAGATCACAAAGGCGTCCAGATCGTCCGCAATCCTTTCTTTGATCTTCGCGTCGGCTATGGCGATGACCGCGCAGGGCGCGGACGCCGGCGGCAGATTTTTCAGATACTCCCTGCCGCCCCGCACGGGGACGTCGTTCAGGCTGCGCCCCCACAGGGAGGCGTCGTCGTCGATGAAGCCGGCGAGGCGGTACTCCGGCGAGCGCTCGTTGATCGTATGCACGGTGTCCGCCACCTCTCGTCCGAAGCCGCCCGCGCCGATGATATACAGTTCTTTCATATAGATTCCCCCTCGGTTTCTCCGGGCCGGCGATCATCCCGCTTCGCATAGACAATGCGCAAAACCCGCTCCGTTGCGGCTGTCACGGCGTAATTGCCCGTCTTTCTCGCGAATCGCCCCGCCGCGAGTATGCAGAGAATCTCTTTCCCCGCCGCGATGAGCGGCACGGCGTCCCTGTACTCGCGCGGGAGCTTCGCGTCCACGAACAGATCCTGCAAGCGCTTCGTGCCGTTCATGCCGGCCGGCCGCATGAAGTCGCCCGCGCGGCGGCGCCGCACGGCGAGCCCGTCCTGCGCGGCGGCAAGGAGGTCGAAGTCCAGCAGCAGGCCCGCGTCGCGCGCGGGCGCGTCTGCGGATGCCGCATACGCGGGCGCGGCGGTGTGCAGGGAAAAGCGGATCGTATAGGCGCCGGACTCTATTGTGAAAGCGCGGTCGGCCGCGGTCGGAGACGGAGTGCCGGCCGGGCCGGCTGCTGCCGCAGCCGGAGCGTCGGCCCGAGTGCCCGCCGGGCCGGAAACGATCCCGTGTTTTTTTATACTAACCAAATCGCTCAAAAGCAAATAGAAACACAG
>JAITAX010000038.1 GCA_031283865.1 Eubacteriales Family XIII. Incertae Sedis bacterium | reverse complement strand
GAACGCGTGCAAATACCTGCACTATCCGGACAAGAGCAAGCTGCACATCTTTCTCTGCGACGACTCGAACCGGCCGGAGGCGGCGGCGCTCGCCAAATCCTTCGACATCGGCTACTTCGGCCTTACGGAGAACAGGTACGCCAAAGCGGGCAATCTGAACAATGCCCTGAAACAGACCGATTCGCCTCTCGTCCTGACCCTCGACGCCGACATGATTCCGAACAGCAACTTCCTGCTGCGGACCGTACCCTACTTCTTCCTGCCCAAAATGAAGAAGAAGGCCGACGGCGCTTGGATCCTCCGCGAGGACGAAGACTGCGCCGCGGCGGAAAAAATCGGCTTCATACAGACGCCGCAGAGCTTCTACAACCCCGATTTGTTTCAGTACAACCTGTATTCGGAGCGCCGCATCCCCAACGAGCAGGACTTTTTCTTCCGCGAAGTGAACGTCGGGCGGAACGTCACGAACTCCGCGCTTTACGCGGGTTCCAACACGCTGATCTCGCGGGAGGCGCTGGATACCGTCGGCAACATCGCCACGGACAGCATCACGGAGGATTTTGAAACCGGCATCAATATACAGGCCAAGGGCTACAGGACCTACGCGATCTCCGAAACGCTGGCGCAGGGTCTTGCGCCCACCTCGATCAAGAGCCTGATCGACCAGCGCGTGCGCTGGGCGCGCGGCTGCATTCAAAGCCTGCGCAACGTCAAGCTGCTGACGAACAAGGAATTGCCCGTTTCGACGAAGATCGGCTATGTCGCCACCTGCCTGTACTGGTGGACCTTTTTTCGCCGCTTCGTGTACATCCTGTCGCCCATCCTGTTTGCGCTTTTCAACCTGCGGGTGGTGGACAGCAGCTTCTTGCAGATAGCCGTTTTTTGGCTGCCGCATTACGTATTTCAGACCATGAGCATCAATATGCTCTCCGATCAGATCCGCAACCAGCACTGGAGCAACATCATAGACACGATCCTGTTTCCCTACATGAGCGGGCCGGTCATCATGGAAAGCTTCGGCGTGCGCCAGACCAAATTCGTCGTCACGAAGAAAGACGGCCGCACGGAGAAAGGCGATTCCCTGCGCCTGTACGCGCTGCCGCACATCCTCATGCTGGCTATATGCCTGATTTCGGCGGTTGTCTGCGTGCTGCGCATCGTCATGACAGGCGCCTTTTACGATATCGTCATCCTGTACTGGCTGGTGATTAACATGAAAAACCTGTTTTTCGCCGTCTGCTTCATGCTGGGCCGGCCGAACTTCCGCGTGGCGGAGCGCTTTGACGCGGTCCTGCCCGCCGAACTCGAATCCGACGGGCGCGTCCTGCGCGGTCTGACCTGCGATCTCTCCGAAACGGGGCTGTCCGTGGCGCTGGACCGGCCCGCCTATGTTCCGTATGAGGACGTTTTTTCGATCCGTTTGCGGGATCGGGAATACCGCAGCGAAATGCGGGGAGAGCTGACGCACGTGGTGCAGTCCGGAAAACAGTGGAAGTATTGCATCCGCATCGCGAGCATGGAGGAGCAGGACCGGCGGGAGTATATGCAGATGGTCTTCGACCGGGAGCATTCTTTGCCGAAGACGATGACGTCATCGGTCGGCCTGTACGACGAATTTGCGACGAACATCAACAAGCGCGGCGCGCCCCTGCGGCAGTCCATGCGAAAGCTGCCCCGCATCTCCGTGAACCGGCCCCCGGTGGGCGCGGCGGCGGGAGAAATCCTCGTGGACTTCAATTACCGCTACCTAACGATCCGCTTTCGCTCGCCCGCAGACGCGGCGGAAAACAAGGAGATCTTGCTGAGCTTCGATCTGAAAGCGCGTCTGCACAAGGCGGACGCGGAGGCGACGGCGGACACGGCGGAGGCGGACGAATCCGAAATCCTGTACGTCGTTGAGAATTGGCGGGAATTGATGCAGGCGCCCGCTTTCGACCGGCTTTTGGACTCTTGGATCGGGGACGGAGGAACGGCGTGAAACGGCGATGCCGCGTTCCGGCGCGGCGCCGCAGCCGAAAGCTGAAAGGGGTGCGCGTTTGTCTTTTTCTTCTGTTGCGTTTTTGATTTATTTTCTGCCGGTGACGGCGGCAATCTTTTTTGCGCTTGGGTTTTCGCGCCAAGCGCAGAACGCCTGGCTCTTCCTCGCCGGCTTGGTATTCTGCGCTTGGGGCGATCCGGCGACGGCGGTCGCGCTGCTCGTCTCGGTATTCGCCTGCACGGCCTTTGGGCTTGCGGCGGAGCGGGCGCAGGAAAGCGGACGGCGGCGGGCGCGGACGGTGACGGCGCTCGGCTGCGCTTTCCCGCTCGGCCTGCTGTTTCTCGTGCGCTGTTTGCCCGCCCTGCTGTCGGGTCTGCCTTGGGCGGCGGCGGAAACGGGGGCCGTCCTGCCTTTCATGCGACCCGTGGGCATCGCGTTTTTCACGTTGCAGGCGCTTTCCTACCTGCTGGATGTCAGCCGCGGGGAGGCGGCAGCCGAGCGGAATCCCGTTTCCGTCGGGCTTTCCGTCGCGTTTTTCCCGCGTCTCTTGGCCGGACCCATCCTGCGCCACGCGGAGATCGCGCCGCAACTGCGGGAGCGCCGCACCGACTTTGCGGCTTTTGCGGACGGCGTATGCCGCTTCGTCTTGGGCTTCGGAAAGGTGACGATGATCGCCTACCCCCTGCGGCAGGCCGCGGATTACGTCTTCGCGCTGTCCGCCGTGCGCGAGGGCGCGGACGGCAGCGAGAGCATTTCCGTCGCCCTGGCCTGGCTGGGCGTCATAGCCTATGCCCTGCAACTGTACCACGGGTTTTCCGGCTACACGGACATGGCCGTCGGGCTCAGCCGCATGTTCGGATTTACGGCACGGGAAAACTTCGATCACCCCTACGCGGCGCGCTCTGTGACGGAGTTTTGGCGCCGCTGGCACATTTCCCTGTCCGACTGGTTCCGAATCTACATTTGGCCGCCTTTCGACGGGCGCGGCGCGGGCGCGGATTCGAACGCGGACGGCGGGCGCGCGGCCCGAAACAGCCTCGCCGTTTGGCTGTGCATCGGCCTGTGGCACGGCGCGGCGCTGACCTATATCATATGGGCATTTTGGCATTTTTTCTGGCTGACGGTCGAGCGCGTCACCGCCTTTGACCGGCGAAGCGTTCCGGGCCTGCTGCGGCGCCTGTACGTATGGATTGCGGTGGGCGTCGGCTGGATCTTCTTTCGCGCGCACAGCGCGGCGGACGCTTTTTCTTACCTGCGCACCGCGCTCGGGCTGAGCCGAAACGCGTTCGCGGGCAGCGCGGTCCTGATGCTGCTGCGGGAGTATTGGCCGGCCTTTCTGCTTGCGCTGCTCCTTTCCGCGCCGCTTTCGCGCTTCGGAGACGCGGTCCTGCCCAAGGCTTTGGCGGAAATCTTTCGCGTCCTCGCCCTTGCGGTCTTTCTTTTCGGCGGGCTGATCTGCTTGGTTCGCGCGGGAGCTGTGATATGGGTATGAACGCGCGCCGCCGGGCGCAAGGCGTCTTTGCCCTTTTGTTCTGCGCGGCGCTCGTCGCCTATGCGGCACTCTGTCTGCGAACGCACGGCGCCGCGATGCAGGCGGCGCTGTCCGAGATCAAGCGGCCCGCGTCCGCAGAGGAACTGCGCGCGATCACCCCGGCCTTGGACAAGATCCTGTATAAAAATCTGTACGGGAGGCTGCTGCTGTCGGAAGCGCACGCACGCGTACAGCGGTTCATGGGCAAGTACGAAACGAACGGTTTTGCGATACTGCGCGACAAGGAGGGCTTTCTCGAGTACGGCGGCCTCGCGGTCTACTCGCCCGAAGCCGCGCGCGCGCAGGCGCAAAAGCTGTGGCGCCTGAAATCCAAAGCGGCGATGCGCGGCGGCAAGCTTTTGTTCGTAAGCCCGCCCGTGCGCCACAGGCGCTACGAACCGGAGACGTATGCCGCCGATCTGCCCTATCCGGACCTGCACGCGCTCTATGACGCCGTTTTCTATCACCTGCAACGCTACGGTGTCGCAAGCTTGGATCTGCGCGCGGATTTTGAAAAGGAAGCCCTGCCTTTTGAGGCATACGCGTTCCGCACGGACGACCGCCTGACCGCCGAGGCCGCCTTTGCGGCTTTTTGCGCCGCAACGGAGGCGCTGAACCGGGACTTTGGCGCGCAGCTCGATTCCAAGGGCTTCTACAGGGACATCCGCAACTACGAGAAAACGACCTACGCGCAGTCTTTCTTGGGCAGCTTGGGCAAGCGCGCGGGCATAGCTTTCGGCGGGTTGGACGATTTCACGGTGCTGTGGCCCACCTTTCCCTCGCTCTATGAACTGTCTGCGGAGAAGCGCGACGGTTCCGAGCGGACTTGGCTCGGCCCGGCCCATACGACGCTGCTGCGGCCCTCCGTGCTGAAAAAGGCGGCGGAAACACGCGATCCCTACGGAACGGACCTCTACAAGGTCTACCTCGGCGACGCGTACCCCTACGCCCGCATCCGCAACCTTGCGGCGGAGGAGGACGCGCCGCGCTTGCTGCTGCTCCACGACGGCGGCGGCGCGCCCTTGGCCGTATTGCTGGCGCCCCTGTTCAAGGAAATCCGCGTGATTCACACGGGCGCCGCGCGTTCGCCCTCCGACGCGCAGTCCCGCCTGCGCGATTTTATGGAAAAATCCCCGCCGGATTACATCATCGTGGAAAGCCGTGCGGAGAATTTGGAACAGGTGCTGCCGTAAAGGCATTCAAGCTTCCGGTTTGGCGATGGTTCGGCGATCTTCCGATTCGGCGTAAATTTTCGTTGTAATCCGCTGCGGTTCGGGGTATCATATAAGCAATGGGCCGTCAGCGGACGTCCCCCGGAGACCGTATGAATCAAAGGAGTTATACTATATGATCGAAATTATCCCCGTAACGGGTTGTCCCGGAGCGGAGTGTTTTTTGCTCGTTTCCGAAAGCGGCGCCTTTCTCGTGGATACGGGCTACGCTTTCAGCGCGGAGACCACGGCGCGGAACATCGCGCGCGCGCTCGGCGCGCGACCGCTCGACTTTATCCTGCTGACGCACTCCCACTATGACCACATCGGCGGCCTGCCGGCGCTGAAGCGGGCTTGGCCCGAAGCCGAGGTGATTGCGCATCGCTACACGGGGGAGATCTTCACGCGGCCCGGGGCGAAGCGCGTGATGCGCTCGCTGGACAGCGACGCCGCCGCCAAGCGCGGAGGCATTGCGATACAGGAGGATTACACCGAGGAACTTGCGTTGGATCGGACCGTGGAGGAGGGCGACACGCTGCGCATAGGCG
>JAITAX010000031.1 GCA_031283865.1 Eubacteriales Family XIII. Incertae Sedis bacterium | reverse complement strand
AGAAATATTTTTTTATGACTTCCGGGAAACAGTAATGACAAAGATGCTCCGCGCAGAAAAAATGTTGGAAGAAAAATAGGGTATTAATTTTGGGCGAATGAAATCACAAACGCCCGATTGGCGCAGATTGTCCGAGTTTTTGAATATGAACAGATATATTACCATTATGGAGGCGGGGGGATTGACGCTGTCAAATTTTTCGGTTGTTACTCCGCGTCACTCCGCGAGCACGCCGCCCGTTTCGATGTTCACCCGGCAGGGCCGCGGATTTTTCGCGTCGGGATCGGTGTACCGAGTTGTGCGGATGAAGTTTCCGTCAACGGTAAAGAGGGGCGCGTTTTTCTTGGAATAGGCCGCAGAACCGTCCGGCTGCGGCTCGTAGTCATAGGCAAAGAAACCGTCCGGCCTCGTTTCGACGCCGTTTTTTATGATATGCAAATTCTGCCCGACAGGGCCGAGCAGCCTGACGAACTCGGTGTTGATGTAAATGCAGAGATCGCCTTTCACGTAATACGTTTCATTGTCGATGTTGTGCCACGGGTCATTCGGATAGTAGTTGCTGTTGCGCGTATAGAAAAAATTATCCGCCCGTATGCGCAGTCCCGCCTCGTTGTCGAAAGCGTAGTCCCATGCAAATTCCTCGACGGCGAAACGCCAAGTCAGCGGAAAGTATGTGATGTTGCGGAAGAGCAGAAGCGGATAAGGTTCGGCGCCGTTGTCGATGAGCTTGCCGTTCACGGTGACTTTCGAGTTGAGGATCGTCGCGGTCTGCGTTTTGCCGTTTCGACCCGCGGCGGGCGTTTCGTAGAAGAACTCCTTTGGCGTTGCCGGGTTGCCCTTTGTGATCACCAAGCCGCCCTCCGCAGTCCAACTCGTATGCAGGTTCAACAGACCGGATTGGTAATAGGTCATCGGGAAATAGGTGATATCTCTGTAGGACAGCAAGGGGTATTGCGCAAAATCGCTGTCGTCAAATTTCAATTCGTTGAGCGTCACCGGAAAGCTCGGAATCGCGACGGCGACCCGGCCGCTTGCCCCAAAAGCGCAGACGGATGAGGCGGCCGTCAAAAGCACGATCAAGACCGCAGGGATTATGCGTTTCCCCAAACACTTCATTTTCGACATGGCTGTCCTCCTTGCAACCGCTCGGTTGCCGCAAACAGTCCGAATGCGAAGCGACTTTGCCAAAAAATTTGCACAAGCGGATTTTTTTATAAAAGACCGGACAGCGCGCGCACTGTGTGCGATAATAATACAGAATCGGAGATTGCCGACTTTTGCCTCCCGAAGCTTGACAACCGAAACACCCCCGGCCGCATGACGCCGGCATAAGGGGGCCTGCCGCTTGGCGGATCTGCTTCCCACCGTTCGCATCACCGATTTTGCGTGAAAGGGGGTGGGGCCGATGATCGTAACATTCGATGCGCTTTTCGCGTACACGATGGTGCTGATCGCCGTTGTCGCCCTGATCGTAAGGGTAATGAAAAAGTAGATACCGCCTCGCAATAGGCGGTATCTGTCCCATGTTTTGGGAGCAGCCGCCGTGCAAAGCGGCAGGTCCCCTTATACCGGTATTATACACCGGCGGGAGCAAAAAGCGCAACACTTTTTTACAAAAATACGCTTTAAAATATTTGAAAAACCGGATTTTCATGGTGCTGTGGGCCGCGAAGCTTGCGGTGAACCTATGATCGGAACGGCTTGGAGGATATGCGATGTCGAAAATGCCCCCCGTACTCGCGGTGAGCGGCTTCAAAAATTCGGGGAAGACGACCTTGATCGCGCGCGTGCTGCCCCTGCTCGCGGATCGCGGCCTGAAAGTGGCGGTGATAAAGCGGGACGGACACCGCTTCGAGGCGGACGTGCAGGACACCGACACGCGGCGCTTTCTGCAGGCCGGCGCGCGCGGCACGGCTGTGTTCGACGATGAGAAATACATGCTCGTGAAGCGGGAAAGCATTTCGGAGGATCGCCTGTTCGACGCCTTTTCGGATGCGGACCTGATCCTGCTGGAGGGTTTCAAAGCTTCGTCGTGGTCCAAGATCGAGGTGCTGCGCGGCGATTCGGAACCCGTCTGCGATCCCGCCACAGTGATTGCGTTCGCGCTCCCGGAGGGCGTCGGCGCGCCGCAGGGCGCGCGCGCGCCGGCGATATCGCGCGACGATTGCGCCGCTTTCGCGGATTTGATCTGCGCCTACGCGCGCGGCGCTTACAAGGAGGATTGACTATGCTTTGCGGAATCGATTTGGAAAAAGCG
Organism: Eubacteriales Family XIII. Incertae Sedis bacterium; assembly: GCA_031283865.1. Taxonomy (GTDB): domain Bacteria; phylum Bacillota; class Clostridia; order Peptostreptococcales; family Anaerovoracaceae; genus JAITLA01. The sequence continues at coordinate 5,472 of JAITAX010000031.1, read as the reverse complement.
CTCGAACTGCTGTGCGAGGGGGTCCGGCCGCTCGCCTCAGAGGAAACGGCTTTGATTTCGGCGAACGGACGAATCCTCGCGGAGGATGTCGTTTCACCCGCGGACCAGCCGCCCTTTCCGCGATCCCCGCTGGACGGCTACGCTTTCGACGCCGCGGACAGCGAGGGGGCTTCGCAGGACCGTCCCGTCGTCCTCAAGGTGACGGAAAAGATCTATGCCGGCGCGTGGTCGGACAGGACGGTAAGGCGCGGCGAGGCGGTAAAGCTCATGACGGGCGCGATGATCCCGAGGGGCTGCAACTGCGTAATCAGGCAGGAGGATACCGACGGCGGCGAGGATGCGGTCCGCATATACAAGCGGCTCAAACCCGACGAAAATTACTGCTTCGCGGGTGAGGATTACAAAAAGGGCGATCTGCTTTTGCCGGCTTTCTCGCGGATCGACCCCGCGGCTATGGCCGTGATCGCGGGCGCGGGCAGGGCGCGGGTCAAGGTGATCCGCAGGCCGCGCGCGTCCGTGATCTCGACGGGCGACGAACTGGCGGCGCCGGGGACGCCGCGCGGGAACGGCGAGATCTATTGCAGCAACAATTATTACATTGAAGCGCGGCTGGCGGAGATGGGCGCGGAGATCGTTTCGTCGCGCATCGCGCGGGACGACGCGGCGGAACTGAAATCCTGCATTGAATCGGCGGCTGCGGAATCGGACCTTATCCTTTCCACGGGGGGCGTATCCGTGGGCGAGAAAGACCTCATGGTTCATGCGGCGGAGGCGATGGGGGCCGAAATCGTGTTTCACAGGGTCAACATCAAGCCGGGTTCGCCCGCAGTCTTTGCGAAGTACGGGGACGCCCGCCTGCTGGCGCTTTCCGGCAATCCCTTTGCGTCTGCCGCGAGCCTGGAACTGCTCGTTTGGCCCCTGCTGGCGGCCATGACGGGCGATCAAAGTTTGGCACCCGCGCGGATTTTGGCCGTATTGGCGGATGATTTCAATAAGAAAGGCGGCGCGCGGCGCTTCGTCAGGGGGCGCTTTGACGGCGCCGCCGTGCATTTGCCGGAGGGCCATTCCAACGGGCAGATTCGGTCCTTGATCGGCTGCAACTGCCTTGTTGACGTGCCTGCGGACAGCGGCGGCTTGAAAGCGGGGGATCGCGTGAGCGTTCTGCTCTTTCCCGGCGCGCCGGTGTTTTGATATGCGTAAAAAATGGCCGCAATTATCCGTCGGTACGCTGCTGCTCCTGTTTCTGGGTTTGATCTACGCGTGGTCCATTTTCAGGCCGCCGCTCGTTGAAATATTTGAAACTTGGACGGATACGGAGCTTTCCGTCACTTTCACGATCTCCATGAGTTTCTTTTGCTTGGGGGGCTTCTTCAGCGGCTTGCTGCTCAGGAAGCTGCGCGCGCGCGCCGTCCTGCTCCTTTCAGCCGCCTTGCTGCTGATCGGCTTTGGCGGCGCGTCCGCGCTGGACGCGAACGACGCGACGAAAAGCTTGATCCTGCTGTACGTTTTCTACGGCGTCGCCTGCGGAACCGGCGCCGGCTTGGGCTACAACGCGGTCATGAGTTCCGTGGTCGCGTGGTTCCCCGACAGGCCCGGCATGGCTTCGGGCGTGCTTTTGATGGGCTTCGGCGTGGGCGGTATGCTGCTCGGCGGTGCCGTGAGTTTTCTGAGCGGGCGTTTCGGGCTGCCGACGACTTTCGTCGCGTTGGCCGTCTTGATGGCGGCGGCGCTTTCGGTCGGCTCAATCCTCATCGCGCCGCCCGGAGCCGTCCCGGAGTATTCCGGTTCGCGCTCGGCGTCCGATTGTGCGCGTTCTGCGGCGGAACGTGCCGCGAGGGAATACACGCCGGCGCAGATGCTGGTCGGCCCGCCCTTTGTCCTGCTCTTTCTGTGGATCGTACTCATGGTTTCGGGCGGGCTGATGGTAATCAACAGCGCCGCCGTCATCGCGGGGCTTTTCGGTGCGCCTGCGGTCCTCGGGCTTGTCGTTTCCGTTTTCAACGGCGTGGGGCGTGTGCTGTTCGGCGCGCTGTTCGACAGGTTGGGGCGCGGAGGTGCCATGCGGCTGGACGCCCTGTTCATGGTTGCGGCGGGGCTTGTCCTGTTCGCAGGCAACGCGCGGAACAGCCTGCCTTTGATCTTTGTCGGCCTGTCTCTCGCGGGGATCGGCTACGGTGGGATGCCGGCGCTGGCTTCGGCGGTCGTAAACCGATTTTACGGTGTCAAAAACTATGCCATGAACTTCAGCATCATGAATTTCTCGGTCATCTTTTCCGCGACCATAGGCCCGCTTCTTTCCGGCGTACTGCTTGAAAATTCGGGCGGAAGCTATGCCGGAACTTTCATCGCCATCGCCTTGTTCGGACTCGCCGGCGTCGTGCTGAACGCGGCCGTCGGGACGGTGAGCCGGCGCTGCGGCTTTGAGTGAGCCTTTTCAAATAAGCCCATGCAAACTTTCCTCAAAACAATTGCATATGCGCGCGAATTGATATAAACTGTTATTAGCGCTCGGCGCAGCATTTGCCGAGCGGAGGCGGCAGCGGGAAAGGATTTTCCCGTTGAAAAATCAAAGAGTTGTGTTGCTGAGGGCCCGGGCGGAACCATCGGACGGGCCGTGACGGAGGTGTGATATGGAGAAGTTTTATCAGTGTGAGATTTGTGGGAATTTATTTGAGACGATTGAGGACGCCGGCGTTGTTCCGACCTGTTGCGGTGTGGATATGACCGAGCTCGAGGCCAACGCGTCCGACGGCGCGGGGGAGAAGCACGTTCCCGTTTTGGAGCGCGACGGCAAGAACCTGAAAGTGAAAGTCGGTTCCGTGAGCCATCCCATGGAGGAGAAGCATTACATCAACTGGATTGTCGTCCGGCAGGGTGCGCGCGTACAGCGCGTCGCGTTGAAGCCGGGCGCGACCCCGGAGGCTGCCTTTGTTCTCGACGGCGCCGATCCCGTAACGGCCTACGAGTATTGCAACCTGCACGGTCTGTGGAAAGCTGAAAGCTGAGGGCCGTAAAGGTGAATGCCCGCCGCCGGTTTCCCCGCCGGCGCGATGCGTTTTCTGCCGCGACAACGAGGGAAACGGAAGAGAGCCATGCGAAAGTTTTTCATCATCGTCTTGATCGCCGTGTTCGGCTTTGTCGGATACGGCGTTTATGCCTATAGGACCGCCGATTGGGGCCTTGCGCCCGATCCGCGGGTGCGCGTCATGGAAACGAGCCTTGCGCCGACGGAGGCGGTTTGGACCGCGCCCCTGTTGCAGGGCTTGCTCCGCAAGACTTTGACGCGGGAGGACGCCGGCGCGGAAACCGCGCTCGGGCCGGTCGGCCAATCCCCTTTCACCCTATCGCTTACGCTGCCGCAAGACTTCGACTTTGAGCATCGCGTGCGCCTGCTGCGCTACGAAGACCCCGTCTTCGACGACCGGGTTTCCGCGTGGGTGCCTCTTGCGCTTGAGGCCGGCGACTACACGCTCGAGATCGTCTGCTCCGCGCCCGAGCGGGACGGGGAGGGCTACGGCAGTTTTCGCTATCGCTGCAGCTTCACGGTCGAACCGAAGCCGGAGCCGACGCTGCTGACGGGCCGCTTAGAGCTTGAGCAGGGGGACATCGTTTCCCTGCGGCTCGTGCATGTTCCGCCCGAAGTCACGCCGCGCGCGGAAACGGAGCTTGGCATGGCGGTCTTCACGCCCGACGGTGAGGGTGCGTGGTACACCGCGATCCCCGTGAGCAACGCGCAGCCCCCCGGCCGATACGAGATCTCCGTGCAGGCGGGCGACAGGGATTTCGTCGTCGCGGTCAACGTGCTCCCCTTTGCTTTCGTCGAACAGAACCTGATCGTGAACACCGAATCCACCGTCATAACGGAGGCGAGCAGTCCCGCCGCGTACCGCGAATACCGCGAAAAGATCCCGCCGCTGTTCGAAACCTATGACGCGGACCGCTATTGGCACGGGGTTTTCATCACGCCGGCGGTCGGCGAGATCAGCACGGCATTCGGAACCATACGCTATACGAACGGCAACCGCGCGCGCCCCCGCTCCCACAACGGCATGGACATCGCGGCCCCCGAGGGCACGTCCGTCTTTGCGCCGAACGCCGGCCGCGTGGTTATGGCCGAGCGCCTGCTGAACACGGGAAACACAATCGTCATCGAACACGGCGGCGGACTGAAAAGCTATTACTTCCACCTGAGCCGAATAGACGCGGCGCCGGGCGACAGGGTGGAAAAGGGCGCGCTGATCGGCGCGGTGGGGAGCACGGGTTATTCCACGGGGCCGCATCTGCATTATGAAATGCGCATAGGCAATCGACCGGTCAATCCGGCCATGTTTTCCGACGAGAACGCGGGCCTCTACAGCGCCGCGAGCGCGACGTTCGCGGATGCCGTGCCCGCATTACAGGACAACACTTGATTTTGCATTGGAGAAAAAAATCTATGAATTTACAAGAATATATGGATATCGCACCGGAGGTGCGGCAGGCGCTGTACGAGGGAAAGCCTGTCGTCGCGTTGGAATCCACGATCATCTTTCACGGTATGCCTTATCCGCAGAATTTGGAATGCGCGGCGCGCTGCGAAGAGCTGATCCGCGCGGGCGGGGCCGTGCCGGCGACGACCGCAGTCGTCGAGGGCCGCATCAAGGTGGGGCTGACCCATGAGGACATCGACCGCATGACGGAGCGCGGTCACGTATTGAAGATGAGCCGCCGGGACATTGCGCGGGTGGTTTCCGGCAAGGAGGACGGCGCCACCACCGTCGCGAGCGCTGTCATCATCGCGGAATTGGCGGGCATTCCCGTATTCGCCACGGGCGGCATCGGCGGCGTGCATCGCGGCGTGCAGGAGAGCTTCGACATCTCCGCCGACCTGCCGCAGATCGCGCAGAGCAACGTGTGCGTGGTCTGCGCCGGGGCGAAAAGCATACTCGACATCGGATTTACGCTCGAATATCTGGAAACTTGGGGCGTACCCGTATTGGGCTACCGAACGGATGAGTTTCCGGCTTTCTACACGCGAAAGAGCGGCTATGCCGTCGATTGCCGCATGGAGAGCGCCGAAGAGATCGCGCAGATGCTGCGGGCAAAGTGGGATCTGGGGCTTCGCGGCGGCGTGCTCGTGGGCTGCCCGGTCCCGGAGCGGTACGCGATGGATGAGGCGCCGATCAACGCCGCAATCGAAAAAGCCTTGGCTGAGGCGAAAGCACAGCGCATACACGGCAAAGAGTCCACGCCTTTCATCCTGAGCAAGGTCTTGGAAGCAACGGGCGGCGCGAGCTTGGAAACGAACATACAGTTGGTGCAAAACAACTGCCGCACAGCCGCGGAGATCGCGGCCGCCTATTGCGCGTTGCTGTAGTCCGCCCCGGCCGGAGGTTTGTTTCATGCGTACAGAGAAAGACGCCGCCTGCGGCGTCGCCCTGATCGGCGGCTCGACCTATGACATCACCGCCGCATTGCTCGGTGAGGAGGTAC
>JAITAX010000231.1 GCA_031283865.1 Eubacteriales Family XIII. Incertae Sedis bacterium | reverse complement strand
CGCGGGCAAGACCACGAAAGCCACTTCGGAAGTCGCGATGACCTACACGCAGATCGGCGGCGTGAAGATCACGGCCCCGACGGATCTCGCAGACTATAAGGAACTCGATTCCGAAACGGACGCCGCGAAATAGCGCTTCCGTCAGGGCAGCGCGATCAACCGGCAAAAGCAAAAGGGGCGATCTCCGTCGAAAGGAGGCCGTCCCTTTTTTTCTTGCAATCCCATGTGGATTTGAATGATCAAAGCGTTCAGTCGCCGGCCTTGCCGTCCTAGATGACGATGCCGGCCACGTCCTTAACCCATTGCTTCAGCGCCTCTTCCAGCTGCGCGGCGTCCTTGCCGGCCCTTGCTTCCGCAACAACGTGGTCATAGAACATGCGCATAAGTGCTTTGAACTGTAAATCCGTCATGATTTCTTCTCCTCTCGTCGTTGTCGCTGTTATTGTATCCATCGCCGTCGCTCCTCTTCTTCATTGAAGACTTCTCTAAAAGGGGGCATCTGAAAACAGTATCGCATGGATCACGCAAAATGTCAATGTTTGTATTTGGAATAATAACCAAATGCAATAAATTCAATGATTTCCTCGTCAATTCTGCGTTTGCACAATGCGGCTCCCGTCCGTGATCGCTTCATCCGGCGACACGATCACGCTCTCACCCTCTGCGAGATTCGCGCGAATCTCATAGAAATCCTTGCCTTTCAGCCCCACTTCGACCTGTCTGAGCGCGGCGCGCCCCTCCTGCACCGTATAGACGAAATCCGCGCCGTTCAGCGAGAACACGGCCTTTCGCGGCGCGAAGATCACGTCCTCCCTTTCCTCGATCACGATCTCGACGTCCGCGTCGCCGCCCAGCACGAAGCCCTCCCAATCGTCTGCGGAGATCTCCGCGTCCACGCGCTTTTGCGTTATGCCCAGCTCCGACATTTCCTCGCGCACCTTGGGGGAAATCTTTTCCACCCTGCAGGAGACGTCGGGCCGATCCGTCAGAATCACGCGGTCGCCGACGCGAATCTTCGCGGCGTCGTCCGCCTGCAAACTCACGCGAATATACAGATCGCTCATATCGGCGATCTCCGCGAGAGGCGCGCCCATAACAGCCGTATCGCCCTCCGAAACGAACAGTTCCGTCACGACGCCCGAGCGCGGCGCTTCCACGCGGTTCGCCGGCGCGTTTTCCCGCATACTGCGGATCGTGTAGCGCAGGGACTGCAGCCCGGCCGCAAGCTCCTTTTCCAGTGTTTCCGCCGTGTCGTACTCGTTGCGGCTCACGGCGCCGCTCTCGTACAGGGACCAAAGCCGGCCCACGTTTTGCCGCGCCTGCGCCAACTGCGCCTCAACGCCCGCGGCCTGCGCCTCAAGGCTCTTCACGTCCGAATCGCCGACGGCGATGTCCGTGGTCATAAGCGTCGCCCCGGCCTCCACGGTGTCCCCCGTAGCGCAGAGCACGGAGGTGACGTCGTAATTGCTCTTCGCCAGCACCACGCTCACCTGCCGCGAAGCGATGACGCCCGTTTCCTCGATGCGCTCCGTGACCGCGCCGCGGCCGGCGGCGACCGTGTCCGCAGCCACGGCGCCGGAGCGCATAAAGGCATACGCGCCGGCGGCGAACACCGCTATGAGGACCGCCGCGATCAAAACGATTCTTTTCTTCCTGCCTTTCTTCATACCCGCCTCCGTCTATGCCCTGTTCTTGAGAGCTGCCATAAAATCTAACTTCTGTATTTTTCTATATGTCATTGCCTGCGCCAGCACGATGAAGAATACGGTCAGGAGCATGCCCTGCAGGTAATGCGCCGGCGCCGCGCGCAGTTGCATGGTGTATTGCTCCGTGCTGAATATGTCAGAGCTGTAGCGCAGGAACAGATTGGCGAGCGGAACGCCCGCGATTATGCCGACCGCAGAGATCACGTTGTTCTCCTTGAGCAGGAGCCGGAAGATATCCCCGCCGGAGAAGCCCAGCACGCGCAGGGAAGAAAATTCCCGGTCCCGCTCCCCAATGCTGATAATGGTGGCGTTGTACACGATGGCAAAGCCCAAGATCCCGGACAGAAGCACCATGACGAAGATAAAGACGTTCATGATCTGCGTATATTCTTGGAACGTTTCCCTCGTGGCGGCGAGCGAAGAAACGGAGGCCACCGCCGGCAGCTCCAGCAGTTTGTTTTCGGCGCGCGGATCGTCGGTGTTCATGAAAAAGCCCGTAACGGCGCCGGGTACGAGGTATTCTTTCGTCAGCAGTTCCCTGCGCATGTAAGCGTTGACGCCCATGGCCTGATAGACGATGCCGCCCACCTCCGCCCATCTGTCCTCCGCTTCCGCGTAGGAATGCAGCTTGACGCGGTCGCCGATGCCGACGCGCAGCTTCTCTGCCGCGTAATCGCTGAGCAGTATCCCGTTCTCGGGCAGGGTGATCGTCCTGCCCGCCTAATCTTTAAAATTGTAAAATACGGTGTCCCGTTCGACGCCGATGACCGAGAGGGTGATCTCCCGCGTCCCGGAGGAGAGGAGGAAAGGCTGGTCCGCCTTGCCCTCTATCGCGTCCGTATCGTCGATCAGCTTCGATATGTCGAGCAGCGCCCGCTCCGAAAGGGGCCGCCTGAACGAAATATTGTAG
>JAITAX010000181.1 GCA_031283865.1 Eubacteriales Family XIII. Incertae Sedis bacterium | reverse complement strand
TGGCATTATACACCTCTATCAGCCTTTTCCCGTCGCTGAAATAACTCTCAAACACGCTGCTCTTGTATTTTCGGTTCACATTTACGGATTGTTCCATACGCCGGCCTCCTTTGGACGCGTCCGCTCGGTTCTCTTTGCCTATATAATACCCAAAATCGCGGCGGATTACAATGAAAATTTTGCCGATAGAATCGCCCCCGCTCACGCGGAGGCCGCGCGCGCAGGCTCGGAATTTAGAAACGTGTTCGACAATCGCCCCCGCTCACGCGGAGGCCGCCGAACCCCCCGCGGCGCGCCTGACGGCGTTGTAGCGCTGACAGCGGATAATTTCCCCCGACGCGCCGATCTTGAAACCGAGCCTCAGGGCGCCGCCATCCCCGAGCGCGGAAACGTCCACTTCCGTCTCCAAGCCGCGCTCGCAGCTCACGGAATTGACGGGCGCCTCTATGCGTATCTCCGTATTCACGTAATTCTTTCTGTCGCTGAGGATCATCATGCTGTTAGCCGTGCGCTTCGCCTTTTGCGCCTCGCGGTATTTCTCCATGCCCTCCTGCGTCATCTCGGCCTCGACGACCATGTGCACCGATTCGTATCGGTTCAACTCCCCGCGCATATCGCGTTCGAGGGTCACGTTGGACAAGCCGAAAGACGCGAGGATCTCTTTGGCGTCCCCGGCAGCCGTATCGCCGCCGATTTCGTATCTGCGCGACATGGTGACGCCCGTCAGTTTTGAATCGGTAAACCTGCGCTCGAGCGAGGCGGAAAAGCTCGCCTCCGCGCTCTTGGCGAACGAAGCCCCGGCAAACGCGAACGAGGCCGAGGCTGAAGCGCCGCAGACCGCGCTTGTCAGCACCGTTTCCTTATTGGCGGCGGGGCGTCTCGTTTCATATTTTCCGCCGAGCGATAAACTTGCCGCCAGCGAAACATCCACCCATTTGGACTCCTCCTCCGGGGTTGCGGCTTCGCCGCCGACCGAATTTACCGCCGCTATGACGGCCTCTTGCATTGCGCTTTCCAACATCTTTACGCGCGCGTCGCTTTCTTCGTCGCTCTCCTCTTTCTCAGCGCCCTTTGCCGCCAAGACGGCGCCGATCTTTTCCCGCAGCTTCTCTTCGATCTTGCCGCTTATCTTCTCCGGCAGTCCCTCTACGCCCGCCCGTATCTTCTCCGAAATCAATTTTTCGGCCTGCTCGTCCAAATCCCTGAGCCTTGCGGCCAAATCGGCCTTTAAGAAAGCCTTTCCCGCGCTTTCGGGAAGCGCCTCAACCGCGCTGTTCAGGAAATCGAGCGCTCCGGGTTTAAAATACCGGTAGACGCCGCCGGCCGCGCTTTCCGCGGCGCCGATCACCCGTTCCGCCGCCGAGGCGCCGATTTTGCCGAGCGCTTCCGCGGCCGGTGCCGTTATACTGGAAATTTCTGATATTTCTGCCAGTTCCGCTATAAGCCCGGAGGCGGTCCGCAACGCGTTCTCGCCGAGCGAAACGGAAGCGTCCAATGTTATGCTGCCCGCGACGCTGCGAATGGGAACGATTCTATTGCTCATCCCAAGCGCGTATACGGCGGATTTGCCGCCGTCCTGCCTCTCATACGCCGCCTGCGCGTCCGGGCCGGCTTCGCTTTCCGCCGGGCTGTGGCCTCCGGTCAGGAAGTATTGCAGAAATCCTTTGCATTTATCCGCAGTCTCAAAATCCAGACGCATACCGCTCGCGCCGGAGAGGTTGAGCGTTGCGCCCGCGCCGACCTCAACGGGACCCAAATCCGCTTTTATGCTCGCCGCGAGTCGGGCTTGGATTTCCCCGCCTATATAGACGCTCCATCTGTCTTCGCCGTCCTTGTCCACGCCGTGTTCGACGCTCAGGTCATTCGAGAGCGTCAACCCAAGATCGACGCTTCCGGTAATTTCCGATACCGTAACCGACGCGCCGACCGATCCGCCGGCGTAGTTTGAGATATGAAGCACGCTGTCCTTTCCTACGCGCTCGGTCAGCCTTTCGATCATATCACCGACCAAAAGCGACTTGTGCGCGGCGGAAGCCGCGGCACCCGCGTCTTTCCTGATCTGCGCCTGAGAGATCGAAAACTCGGTCTGATATCCTGTCGCGTTGGTATTCAGCCATTCCTTGGGCTGCTTGCCGCGCGTGATCTCCTTTGAAAATTCGCTGACAAAATGCCGCGCGAGCGACAGCGACCTCTCCGAAGCCGCGCCTTTCTCCCCTCCCTTTGCGAGCGGACGATAGCGTTCGCCCGCCGCAGCGCCGCCGAGCGCGTCCCTCTTCTCGAACTCCGCGTCCGCCAAAGCGGCGCCAAGGCGCTCGGCACATAGGACAAAGGCTTCGCTCTGCGGGTTTTGCAGCGCCTCCGAAAACTCGGTGAATGACATAGGCGGCAGGATGCTGCGAAACACGTCGAGGGCCGCGATCTTCGTGATGACGCTGAGTTTACTCTTCAGATGCCTGCTGAGCAGTGCGCCGGGATCGTCTGCTGCGACGAGGGCCTCCGCGCCGATTGTTTTCGCGTAAGCGTTTTCGATATTGCCGCGTATCCGTTGGAGGGGATCGTCTTTGGCGTCGGTTTTCCTGCCTACCGCGTTGTCCAACTTCTCGTCGAAAGACTGTTCCGCAGGCTTCATCGCTATGGCGGCCTCGGCTCGCTCCCTGAGCCTGTTCGCCAAGCCGAAGTTGTGGAGTTCCTCAGCCGTTTCGCGGAACGCTTGCGGCGTCTCGCAATGTTTGAAAGCGTCCAACAAAACCTTATAGTCCTGACGAAGCCTTTGCACGCGGGAACCCTCCAAGCGGTCGCCGGCTTCGCTCGTCATAGCCTCCAAATTGAAAGCGTTTTTATTGTTGTGCCGGCCGAGCCTGCGGCGCAGCAGGCCAAAGGCTTTCTTGCAAGCCTCCATTTCACGCCTCCGCGCCTGTTCGTCGGGCAGATCCATGATATATAAGGCCAAGCTCTGCACGGCGAGCACGGTGAGCGCAAACGTCGCGCCCTCCGTCGAATCGTGATCGATCCCGTATTTGATCCTCCGTTCGTCCCTTGCCCGGAATACCGATTCGATGCCGGATTCATCGGATTCGGCGGCCTCGTTCAACCGTCTCACTTTGGCATTACGGGCTATATCTCCGCAATGCTTTCTCATCCGGTCGCGTATATCGCTGAGCAGGCTGTTTTGGCCGCTTTTTTTGCTGTCGTCGGACTTGCCGAGCGCCCGGTTCAACTCCGCCTCCCGTCCCTGCTCCGTGAAGCATACGTCCGCTTCCACGATGGCGTCCGCGCGTTCGCCGAGCTTATACAGCTCGAAAAAATCTCTGATATCTTTTATGCGGGCGTAAAAGTCGGCGCTGCTGCCCGCCGTGATCGCGGAGGACAGGAGATTGTCAAAATCGTCGCCGATCTTTTTGACGTCCGGCGGAATTGAGGAACTGCTCTTATCGGCCGTTATCGCCAATAGGTTCTTCACGCCCGGCAATTTCGCGTTCAGGGCCTTGAGCGCCTCCCTGTGATCTTTCCAAGCCTCGCGGGAAGCAAGCCTTTCGTCCGCCGGATCCATATGCAGCAGCAGGCGCATGGCGGTGAGCGCAATCGCGAACGACGCGCCCTCTTCCGCGTCCTCGATCCCCGCGTCCCTGCGCTGCGACCGGGCTTCCTCCAAGAGTTGATTGCCGGGGCGATCATCTTCGGCGGTCGCGCGCTGCCGGCCCTGTTCCTTGAGGCTGCCTTTTTCCGCTTTCCTGCGCTCGGCGGCCTCCGCGCGCGCAGCCTCCGCGCGCGCCTTTTTTCCCTTGTACAGGCTCGCGCCGGCCGCAAACATGAGCTGCCGGCCCGGATCATCCTTAATGATATAGCCGTCAAATACGTCTTCCACAGAGCGTTTGAGCAGGTTCACGCTCGCGGGATCATAGCCGCTCGCCATCCTTGTGTTAAAAGTTTCACGAGCCAGCCCCATCTGAAGTTCCCGCGCTTCCGATTGATCCTCGAGTTCGATCAAACCGTTCAAGGCTCTGAGCCCGAGCCTTTCCCGTGACAAATCCCTGCCGAAAAATTCCCCGAAGAAGTTCATGACGCGGTTTCCGAGGCGCTCACTGTCGTAGACGCTCATTTGACGCTTGAGCAGGTTGTCGGCTTTCGCGTACTGCTCCTCGCTTGCGAGCTTGCTTTTCAGGGCGGCTTCTATCTTTTCGAGCGCGCAACCCTTTCCTGCCTCCGTTTTCTGTATTTCCTCGGCGGTCACGGGCGCTCCTTTTTCGGCGGAAAGTATCAGCGCGTAAGCGTTGAGATACAGAAACTCCGCGCCCGGAAGATTGCCCGCGGCTTTGCCGCGCAGCAGCGCCTCTATGAGCGCCTTGTCGTCCAAGCGCTCCAACTGCTCCATTCTGTCGACAAGCGCCTTGTCCTTGGGGCGCTTTGCTTTCACATCCCCGATGAAACCGCGGCAGGTACGGACGAGCCGCGCCGCGTCGTGTCCTGCCGTCATGGAATACATTTCATTGCTGTCCGGTTCGGCGTTAGCTTTCAGCCGCTTCGCTTTGAGAACGATTGCGAGATCGTCCAGATCCTCGCGCCCGATAAGCAGCTCGTCTATCGCGGCGAGCGCATCGGCCTTTTCGCCGTAGATTCGCTTGAGCAGGGCCTCCTGTTCCTCCGGCTTCATGGCGCCGAGCTGCCGCAGGACGCCGGGGTGCAGCTCCGCGTCTATCAACAGCCTGTCTAAAAACGCGTGTTCCGTGTAGGCGTAAGTTCCCGCAAGCCGCTCTTTCATCCCGCGCAAACAGCTTTCGGACGCCTCCCTAAGATCCGCTTCAAAGGCGGCGAAATCGGAGGCGATGAGGTTTTTCCGAGCGATCAAGGCCAGCGCGCCGAGCTTGGCGCCGACATTGTTCGCGGCTTCCCGACTGTCTGTATTCAACAGGTTCGGCGCGCGGAGTTCCTGCCGCAATTCCTCCAGCGCGGCGGCGGAAGCCGTTTCAAGAGCGCTTTCGAGTTCGGGTTTCTTCTCCGTCGTTATGATATAGCTTGCGGCCGCCGACAGCGCGGCCCTGTCGTCCTCCCGCACGAAGCCGTCCGCGGAAATCCTGTTCAGGCGCGCGTCAAGATCCTCGTTGCCGCGATATTTCGCCGTAAGAAACACGGCAAAATTTTCGCGCAGGCGTTCGATCTCGCGCTCCGTGAGCCGGCCTCCCGCGATATGGGCCGACAGGTTTTTCATTTCATCGTCCGACAGCGAGACCCGTGCTATCCGCGTCCGCATGGCCTCCGCCGTCTTGGGCAGGTTGCGCTCGATATTGGTGCGGCGCCGTATGGAACGCTTGTATTTCGCGAACGCGAGCGCGGAGATGTTCTCCGTGACCGCCGCCGCTGCGGCGCTATAGGCCGCCGTCCTCTTGGCAAACAGGCTCCTGTGCAAATCCCGCTTGCGCTCCTGCGCCTCGGCGCCGGGTTCCGTCTCGACCGCGCGCAGCGCGGCCCTCTGCTTTTCGAGCGTTGCGAGACATGCGTTGAGCTTCTTCATATACGCGATGCGCTCCGCGCGATCTATTTTTCTGTCATTCTCATCGGTGGATACATCTGCCTCATGCAGAACGCCTCGGATCTTCTCCAGGTCGGCGTTCAATTCCTCCGTGACCTTGCGCAGTTCCGCGTCGTGATTGATCTCATCGGCGATTCTCCGCTCAAACGCGTCCCTGTTGCGCTCGTTGCAGTATTCCGAGGCTTCGGCGTCCACGAGAAAATCCACGCGCGCTTCGGTTTCGCCGTCCTTGAGTGCTTCGAGACCGGCGTTCACGCGCAAGCGGTAAAGGGCGAAAGCGGTATCGACGGCGCCGGTCAACTCGGCCTGCTTTTCACCGGCGAGGGCAGCCGCGCCGCCAAAGTATTCTTTCAGATCCCCGTCATACGCCTTGGTCGCGAGGAAAGTCTCTATCTCCCCTTTCAAATCCGCCAGCCGCGCCGCGACCGCGGCAGCCGCTCCCCCGGCGCCTTTCTCAAGCCGTGAAAGGGCCTCCCTGACCTCGGAAACGCGACCGAAAATCTCCGCGAAACGATCTTCGAGTTCGCTCTTGAATCCTGCGGCCTCAGCTTCCGCCAAGCGCCTCCGTTCAGCCTCCGCCGCCGCTCTTTCTTCCTCGCTTCTAAGGCGCCCGGCCGCTTCGAGCCTGCGGCTTTCTTCCTCGCTCTCCCTTTCGATATCCGCGGCGTGGCCCTCGCGCCGCGTCTTGATCCCTCGGAAGACATCGGCGTCGATGCCGTTCAGCGATAGGTATTTTTCATCCTGCGGCGTCAGCGCGCCGGAGGTTTGCGCGGTCCGAATCAAGCTGACGATCGTCCTTATTTCCTCGCGCAATATTGTCCTCACGCGCCGCTGCACGTCCGCCTTTGCCGAGCAAGCCGTCTCTGTTTCCGCGTCGGCCCCGGGCACGGACAATATTTCGCGGCGGATATTTTGAAGCGCCTTTACCTCGCGCTCGTTCAGCGCGTAGCTGTTGGAGGCTTCGGCCAAACGCCGCGTCAGGCGTTCGTATATCTTCTTTGATTCGGCGTCGCGCCCCGCCGTTGCCGCGTGTGCGGCGGCCATGAAGTCGCGCGCCGTGTTTATGCCGGCAAACATTTCGTCGTAAAAGGATTCCGCGTCGTCAGTCTCCGCTCTCTCCTCCGGGGAAAGCCGATTCCGCTCGGCCTCCGTGCGGGTCGCAAGCGAAATGCCTATCCAACGATTTTCCAAGAGCTTTCTGTATTTGGGATCCGTTCGATAGATTGAGTAGCGCGCTTGCTTTTCCGCCAAATCCGCGGTCTCGGCGGCGTCCGCCGCCATAACCTCGTCGTAATCCGCCGGAATCGACAGAACGCCGTCCTCGCTCGCACTTTCCCTGAGACGCTCCGCGATGATCGCGCGCTCAATCCTGTCGCCGGCCGCGTCGTAGCGGGCCTGCCTCTTCCTCGCTTCCTCCCAACGCTTTTTCGCGGCCTCGTGTTCCTTTTTCTTTCGCTTGCGTTCGCTCTTTGAACCTGTTTCGTCGAGAACCGGCTCGGCGTTCTTGGCCGCAAACTGCCGTGCGGTGCTCTTTATGCTGTATTCGCCGTCTTTCGCGTCGCCGTATGCGTTCGAAAAGAAAAACTGTTCCCCCTCATGCACGGTGTTGTGCCTGTGGTAATCCCGATAAACCTCGTCTCGGCCGACGCTTTCCCTGTCGTCTGTGACAATAGCGCGAAAGTCTCTGCTTATTCGCTGTTCTTCATCTTTGTATAAGGCATCTTCCGGCATTTCGTCCCCCCGTTCCGGTTTTGTTACTATTCAAAACCCATTGCGAAACTACGCGTAAACGGCCCAAAGGTCGTCCCACCACGCCGTGCGGTTCTCGGCGTCGGCGCCGAGCGCGTCAACGCGCGCCCTCGCCGACGCGTCCGCCTTTAGTGTTCCGATATCCGCCTCAGCCCTGAAAACGGGATAACGGCTGCCCGGCGGGCAGAGTTTCTCACCGAGCCGCACCGAGCTTTCGTTGAGCGCCGCGATATAAAGTTCCGTATCCGGCGGCATTTCAAGCGTCGCCAATACGTATACGGCTTTCAGCAGGTCCGGCAAATGCTTCGCGTAGGCTCTTTCGCAGTGCAGCCACGACAGGCTGATCGCAGCCCTCTCGCCGGTCACGGCGGCGACGCCGCAGACGCGACCGCCTGTTACGATTGCGCAGCTGACGCCGGGCAGCGCGTCTTCCTCGCTGTACGGCGGGGCAAGCAGGTCCATATCGTACATCGTTTTCTTGTTAAAGGCCCTTATCTCATAGGGATCCAAACTGCGAAAGGATTTAACGCTATCGGATGTTTCGGCGTCCCGCCGCCAAAACGGAAGATTCTCCAAAGATTTGAGCGTCGTTTTGAACACGCTTTCGCCGGAGGCCGCGATGCGAAAACCGCGATGCGAAAGAAAATCGAAAGTGGGGTCGGGTTCGTCTCCCCCGCCGGCGCGCGTGAAACGGCAGCTGAGCTTTGCGCCGGGCGATTCGGGCAAGCCGGTCAGGAGTTTGTCCAGCAATCTTGCGCCGATACCGAGCCTGCGGCAATGGGGCGAGACATACATGTGCGTCAGGCTGATCCCGTCCGTTTCCGGCGCCGCGACAATCGCGCCGCAGGGGGATCCGTCCAAGGCGGCGCCCATCACCGCGTAGTCCCCCGGCCTCAGCGCCGGCAGCTTGCGCATTCCCAGAGGAATCAGCTCATGAAACTCCATCGCGGATGTTTTGTCGAGCACGCTTATCTGCACTTTCATACGGTGCGTCTTTATCCTTTTCTTCCGTGAATTGCAACATCAGCCCTTTGCGCAGCCTGTAATGTCCGTTGTTTACATTTTATATCGGATTTGAATTTCTTTCAAGAAATTTTTCGTTTTGTGAATTTGAAAGGTGAATTTGAAAGGCGAATTTGAATTTAAGGAAAGTCCGGACAAAGAACTGCGGGATATAGCACAGAGGGACGATCCTTTTGCGTTATATGTTTATTGCAGCAGTTCCTTTGTGATACGCGAAACAGCGCAAAAGGATTGTCCCCTTGTGTTGTATAAAAATTAACAGGGGAGATGTCATTCCGGCGTATAGCCCGTGTTCGTATCAATCACAATGGTATTCTTCGCGCCGTCCCATGTCACGCCGAAGTCGAATGCCGCGCCGATATCGCGGAGCTTGAAGTAGTTGTTGCCGTCGATGTTGTAGGCGGCAAAGTTGACCTCATTTCCGGCGAGATAGACTTTCGAGCTTGTGGCTGCCGGCGTTTTGATCCCGGAGCCCTTGGCTTCCATTTCTCCGCCAACGGTGGTGTACGGAACGCCGCCGGTGAGAGAAATCGCGTTCTTAGAGCTGTCCCAGCCCACATCAAAACGCTTTTCGCTTGTGCCGGGTATATATGCCGTCAGCGCAAAGGCAATGTCGCGCAGCTTGAAATAGTTGTTGCCGCCGATGTTGTAGGCATTGAACCCGACCTCCCGGCCATTAACGAGAACAATCGATGCCGTGGGTTTGGCGGTGAGGGTGGCGGGAGTCGAGGGCGCCGTACCGGCTGAATCTCCGGCAACGACAATGAAAATAGGTATACCGCCCATAGGGGACGGCAGATAATACTCGCCCTCCCCCAATACAAACGTCGAACCCGCGGGAACAACGTTCGCAAAAGAGCCCTCGAGTTGGTATGTTTGCCCGGTCGCAAGGGGGATTTTCTCACCTTTGAACCAATCCTCTGAGATTTTTTTGTCCTCCGTCATGTCGACTTTGTGTATTTCACCGCCTATGTCCCCGACGGCCCCATTGTCCCATGTGTAGCTGTCCCTCAGAACGGTCACGGTCGCGGGGGCGACAGCGTGAATGATATGCACCTCTCCCCAATCGGTATCCTCAAAAACATCCTCACTCGTGAAGTTCGTGATATTCATGAAAGGCTGCACATCATCATCATACGGGTCGGAAAGCATATTCTCGGAGATGTCGTGCGATGGCAGCGCCGCGAACGCGGGAACGGTGAGCACTGCGCAAAGCAACAGGGCAAGGGATAAGTTGATCATTTTCTTTTTCATTTGAAATACCTCCCAATCAAGTTTTGAGTGAAAAAAATTATAAAGGAAAAGAGTGAGAAAATTATAAAGGAAAAACGCCTTTGTGGGTGGCGGCCGGCACAAACAGTCATTTTTTTCGCACGATTGGTAATTGGCAAAGAAAAGGCCGGACATTGTACTGTCCGGCAGATGATGGTATGTCAAATAACTTTTATGAACTATGCCGTTACTTGACCGCCGGCAGGGATATGATCACCGTATACATGCCGTCTTTGTACTCTGCGCTGTAATCTCCGCAATACCGGGCCGCGATGTCCGCCAAAATGCGGGAACCGCGCCCGCGTCCGGGCGCCTTATCCCTCTTTGGTTCGCCGGACGGATTAACAACCTTGATAAACAGATACTTCCCATCCACCATTGACTTTAAGCGGATGCTTGGCGTTTCCGGATGTTTTGCCACCTCACAGGCGCTGATTGCATTGTCGAGCAGATTGCCGAAAATACTGCACAAATGTATTTGCTCCACGGCGAGCGAGGCCGGAAATTCTAAATCCACGCTTAAGATTATTCCCGCCGCCGCGCAAGTCTGCGCCTTTTCGGTCAGGATCGCGTTGACAACAGGAATGGTGCAGTATGGGTTTTCTTTCGTCTTGACGATTTCCTCCGATAAGGCGCTGATCATGTCCTGCGCGGATTCTTTTTCTCCCAAACGGATAAGCTGCCCGATGGAAGCAAGCTGATTGTTGAAGTCGTGGCGGATTTTCGCAAGCTCCTCCCGGCGCTGCTCCAATTCCCGATAGTGTGATTGTTCAAGCTCCATTGTGTAGCGGGTTTCGCGCAATTCATCCTCCAGAACCGTCTTTTTCTCCTGCGATACAGTGTAGATTAGCAGCACCAAGTCGGCAGCCAGGCTTAAAATGACTCCCAGCAGCCAGAATGCCGTATATGCGGAGAAAACAAAGCTGTACACGGTGACAAGCTGGCCGATCGGCAGAATAAAAAACAGCAGAAACAAAGGGCCGAACCGTCGGGCCTCAATAGCCCGCCAAGCTAAAACGGACAAGGAGCCGATCAAAATGAATATGATAAGCGCAACGGTTCCGCCTATCAAATCAAGCGCGCCGCCGCGCTCAGAAAACCACTCAGACCTGCCTGAATGGATTGAGAGAATTGAAAGAGCTATTACGTCACACAAAGCCATTATCACAACAAAGTATGAGTAAACAACCAATCGCTTCCAAAGCTTCCCTGCAAACAATAAAACGGTAACAACGGTTAACACCACAAAATTAGACAAGTTTGCAAGAGAGTAAGCAAGGGAACCCGTATCGAATGAAAGCCGTATCAAAATTGCGGCAATGCACACCGCCAACAGCACGGCGATGTTCCACGCCTTAAAACGATGGGGCAGAAGCTGCGCCATAAAAACAAACAGCGCGGATTGTATTAAGACAGCGATCAGGCACAAAATGAATGTCGCCACAGCACACCTCTTCAATAATAAACAATAAACTCAGAAACTCTGTCCCATATACTTGAAATATGCTTTCCTTGTTTCGGCATATCTGGCGCGGCTCACAGGCACCCGCCCGCCGTTTTTCAGCATAATGCCGTTTGACAGGAAGTTGTTGATATGGCTCATGTTCACAATAAAGCTTTTGTGGCATTGGTAAAAGCCTATGGGCAGGGAACCCATGATATTTTCCAGCCGGTCGTATGCCGCTATTGTTTTCCCGGCGGCATGAACATGAATGATATGCCTTTTGCTCTCAATAAAGTAGATTTCCCGCAAAGGGACAGAAACAAGCGTACCCTGCCGCCGCAGAATAAGCGAGGGCTGTTCCCGGAAAGGAAGCGTGTCGGCTATCTTTTGTAAGTTGGCGCGCAAAAGCTCTGTGTTGACGGGCTTTGTCAAATAGCCGCTCAAGTTGGCGCGATGCAGAAAAATCTGTTGGGAGAAGCAATCCACATGCCCGGTAACATATATGATTTTGGTTTCCGGACACAGCTTATAAAGTTCCCCGGCCGCGTCCATTCCGGCGGCTTTGCTATGCCATTCAATATCCATAAGCACGGCGTCATAGCTTTTGCCCCCGTCTATTGAAAACAAAAACGCGTCAAGGTCGGAAAACATAAAAGAGTTCTCCACAATCGGAAGCGTTTGAAGCTGTGCCCGGATTTCCTCAAGAAAGAGCTTGTTGTCATCGCATACAGCTATCTCCATATTCCCCACCTCTTTGCCCAAACGGCGCAAAGTTTGAAAATGTATAATTCACAATGCACAATTGAGGAAGAGGAATTTGCTTTTGAAAATTGTGCATTATGAATTGTGAATTGTGAATTGTGCATTATGAATTGTGCATTATGAATTGTGAATTGTGAATTGCAACACACCAAGCCCCCGGCCCCGAAATAAGCAAATTCTGCAAGGGGTCCGGACAGTCAGCATTTGCTCAAATCAGAAAAAATTATGCTGTGCAAGACCTCACAGCGGCCGCCGCGCCGGCGCGCCGGCGCGGCGCGGGTATTTGGGCGGCGTTTCCTCCGTTTTCTCCACGATTGCGATGCTGCGCCGCAGGCCGTAGGCTTCGAGCGAAACCTCGCGCACGGTCTGCACGCGGCCCCCGAGGACGGAGAGCGCCCGCTGCGCCTCGGCAAGCTCGTCCGAGACCTCCGCGCCCTTGTAGGCGAACAGCCGGCCGCCGACCGCGAGGAAAGGCAGGCAGTATTCCGCGAGAACGGGCAGGCGCGCCACCGCCCGCGACACGCAGAGATCGAACGCGCCCCGCAGCGAAGCCGCGCGCGCCAGATCCTCCGCCCGGCCGCAGAGCAGGCGGACGTTTTGCAGGCCGAGCCGCGCCACGATTTCCTCCAAGACGCGCACGCGCTTTCCGAGCGAATCGATGAGCGTAAAGCCGCGCTCAGGCAGAATGATCGCGAGCGGAATGCCCGGAAAACCCGCGCCCGTCCCGACGTCGACGATCCTGCGCGCCGCGGACATCTCCGGAAAACCCGCGCACAGGACGGAATCCGCAA
This sequence comes from Eubacteriales Family XIII. Incertae Sedis bacterium, assembly GCA_031283865.1. Taxonomy (GTDB): domain Bacteria; phylum Bacillota; class Clostridia; order Peptostreptococcales; family Anaerovoracaceae; genus JAITLA01. Next base: position 3,870 of record JAITAX010000181.1, on the reverse strand, counting down.
AATGCTTTACGACGAACTGCTCCCTGTCCGTGATCGCCGTAAGATTCACCTGCTTATTCCGCCGCAAAACGATCTCCATATACGCGCCAAAACGTGCGCGCACGGTCTCCGTGCAATCGATGCCGCAGGCGGCAAGGGCGTCCTCCAAGGCTTTCACGGGCGGCCCTCTCTCTTCTTCAGATGGATCAGCAGCACGTTGAGATCGGCGGGACTGACGCCCGAAACGCGCGCCGCCTGCCCGACCGAACGCGGCCGGACCTTGCTCAGGCGCTGTTTGGCCTCAGAGCGTATCCCGTCGAGCGCAAGATAGTCGAAATCCTCCGGCAGCCGTTTGTCCTCTAAGCTTTTGAAGCGTTCAATCTGCTCACGCTGCTTCTTTATATAACCCTCGTACTTGATCTGTATCTCAACGCGCGCGCGCGTGCGCGCATCGAGCCCCGGCCTGCCGGGATCAAGGACCGCCAGCGCGTCGTAGCCGATCTGAGGCCGCTTCAGCAGCTCCGCGAGGGAGCTGCCGCTCGCGAGCGGCGCGAGCCCAAGCCCCGCCAACAAGCTTTCCGCGTCCGCGGGGCTTAGCGTCGCCGCGCGCAGGCGCCCGATTTCTTCCTCCGTCTCTTTCTTGGCGCGCAGATAGATCTCGTAGCGTTCACGGCTCGCAAGTCCGAGCGCATAGCCTTTCTCCGTAAGGCGCAAATCCGCGTTGTCCTGCCGCAAGGTCAGCCGGTATTCGGCGCGCGCCGTCATCATGCGGTAAGGCTCTTCCACGCCTTTCGTCACGAGGTCGTCTATCAGGACCCCGATATAAGCCTCCGAGCGATCAAGGATGAAAGGCGCTTCGCCGCGCACGCGCAGCGCGGCGTTTATGCCCGCCATCAGACCCTGTGCCGCGGCCTCCTCGTAGCCGGAACTGCCGTTGAACTGCCCCGCGCAAAACAGGCCCGCGATTTCCTTGTGCTCCAGATTGGCATACAGCGAGAGCGGATCGATGCAGTCATACTCAATCGAATAGCCGGCGCGCGTGAACACCGCGTCCTCAAGCCCCCGGATCGAGCGGTAGAAGTCCCGCTGAACATCCTCCGGCATACTCGTGGACATGCCTTGGATGTACACCTCGTCGGTCGAAAGCCCCTCGGGTTCGATGAACAGCGGATGCCGCTCCCGATCCGGAAAGCGGTTTACCTTGTCCTCTATCGAGGGGCAATAGCGCGGGCCGACGCCCTTAATCAGGCCGCCGTACAGCGAGGAGCGCGTCAGGTTTTCCCGTATGATCGCGTGCGTCTTCGCGTTCGTCCACGTCAGTCGGCAGCTCACCTTGTTCTCCCCCACCGACGCGTTCATAAACGAAAAGGGTACGATCTCCGCATCGCCCTTTTGTTCTTCCATGCGCTCAAAATGCAGGCTGCGCGCCAAGGCCCGCGCGGGCGTACCCGTCTTGAACCTGCGAAGCGCCAGACCGCGCGCGCGCAGAGCTTCCGCAAGGGCCGCAGCGGGCGCGAAGCCGCAGGGGCCGCTCTCGTATGTGCTTTCGCCCATGAACACCCTGCCGCCGAGAAAGGTGCCCGTAGCCAAGACGACCGCGCGCGCCCTGTAGACGGCGCCCGTCCTGAGCAGCAAGCCGCAGACGCAGCCGTCCTCCACGATCAGATCCACGACCTCGCCCTGCTTCAGGCACAGGCCCTGCTGCCGTTCCAGCGCGGCTTTCATCTCCTCGTGATACCTGCGCTTGTCGGCCTGCGCGCGCGGCGAATGCACCGCCGGCCCTTTCGTCCTGTTCAGCATGCGGCTCTGGATGAAGGTCTTGTCTATGACGAGGCCCATCTCTCCGCCCAGCGCGTCGATCTCCTTCACCAGCTGCCCCTTGCCCGTTCCCCCTATAGCGGGATTGCAGGCCATCAGCGCCACCGCGTCGAGCTGTATGGAAAGCACCAGCGTTTCCGCGCCCATGCGGGCGGCCGCAAGGCCGGCCTCACAGCCCGCGTGACCTGCGCCCACCACAACCACGTCGTATTGTTCCATTTCATACTGCCGCATATCAACCCATCACAATCCGGTATACATGATTACTCGCCGTTATTGCTTGCCGTTATTACTTCCCGAGGCAAAAACGCGCGAAGATCTCTTCCACGATGTCCGCGCCCGCCGTTTCTCCCGTGATCTCCCCGAGCAATTCCCACGCGCGCCTGAGATTGATCTCCGTGAGGTCCGCCGTTTCCCCGCGCTCCGCAGTCGCAAGGCCCTCGCGCAGCTCCGCCGAGGCCCGCGCGAGCAGGTCCGCGTGGCGGACGTTCGTAACGAAAGCATCCGCCGCGGGCAGCGTCCGCCCCGGAAAAACAAAGCTTTCGATCACGTCCTCCAAAGCGGGCAGACCCGTTCCGTCCCGCATGGAAGCCCCGACGACCGCGAGCGGACCCTCCGTCCCGCCGGCCGCCGCAGCCGAGGCTGCGGCAAAGGCCCGCGCCGCGTCCGCGTCCACGCGCGCGGGCAGGTCGCACTTGTTCAAAATCACAACGAATCGCCTATTTGCGATCTGCCGTAAAACGTGGGCATCCGCCGCGTCGAGCGGCGCGCTCGCGTCCAAGACGAGCAGGACGAGATCGCTGCGCGCGATGGCGTTCAAGCTGCCTGCAACGCCGAGCGACTCCACGGGGTCCGCGGTTTCGCGAATGCCGGCCGTATCGGTCAGCCTGACGGGCAGGCCGCGCAGGTGCACGCCCTCCTCGATCAAATCCCTCGTCGTACCCGGAACGTCCGTGACGATGGCCCGCGATTCCCGAAGCAGGGCGTTCAGCAGGGAGGACTTGCCCACATTGGGTTTGCCCGCGATCACGACGCGAAGCCCCTCGCGCACGATGCGGCCCGCATGGGCCGTGGCGCTCAATTTCTCAATTTCATCGCCTATTGACGATAAGCTCTCGCACAAATCGCGCGGCGAAAGCGCACCCACGTCCTCCTCCGGGTAATCGAGATCCGCGGCCACGCGGACCAGCAGTTCCGTCACGCGGTCGCGCAGGTTTTTCACCGCGCGAGAAAGCGAGCCATCCAACTGTCGGATGGCCGCGTCAAAGGTCGTGTCCGCTTTCGCTTGTATCAGGTCTATGACCGCCTCGGCCTGCGCCAGATCGAGACGCCCGTTCAGAAAGGCCCGTTTCGTGAACTCGCCCGCCTCCGCGAGCCGCGCCCCCTCGCGCAGCGTGAGGGCCAGCGCCCGCCGCAGGGCGGCGGCGCTCCCGTGGCAGTGGATCTCCGCAACGTCCTCGCCCGTATAGCTGCGCGGCGCCGCCATAAACACGGCCAACACCTCGTCGATTACGCTGCCGCTCTTCGGATCGACGATGCGACCGTAGCGCATATGCCGATCCCGGAAGCAGACCGCCGCGTCCCGCGCCCTGCCGCCGCCTTTCCCGGGCCGAAAGAGCCGCTCCAAAACGGCGCGGCTCCCCGCGCCGCTGATACGAATTACGCCTATGCCGCCCTCGCCGGGAGGCGTCGAAATCGCGGCGACGGTATCATTCATTTGCGTTCGATGATTACGCGCCGATAGGGTTCTTCACCCTCGCTCCTCGTAGAAATCTTCCCGTTCGACTGCAGGGTCGCGTGAATGACCTTGCGCTCGTAGGGATTCATCGGTTCAAGCCGCACGTTTTTCCCCGTCCGCTCGACCTTGTGCCCCAGCTTGACGGCAAGCTGTTCGAGGGCTTTCTCCCTGCGCGAACGATAACCCTCCACATCGATAATCACGCGGATGTACTTTTCCTGCGCCTTATTCATGACTAAATTCGTAAGATATTGTATGGCGTCCAAGGTCTGTCCGCGCTTGCCTATGACCGTCCTCGAATCTTTCCCCTCCACCTCGAGATAGACGCATTCGTC
>JAITAX010000167.1 GCA_031283865.1 Eubacteriales Family XIII. Incertae Sedis bacterium | reverse complement strand
CGCGGGCCGCCTGCTTCCCGTGCGCGTCACGGGCGTTCGCACTTTCAGCCTGTACGGGGAACTGCTGCCGTAAGATCTTAGTTTCGTTACGATTCAAACCCTGTGCAGAATTTGCTTATTTCGGGGCCGGGGGCTTGGTATTTTGCAATTCACAATTCATAATGCACAATGCACAATTTTCAAAACCAATGAAAAAGCCGGGGGCTTGGTATTTTATAATTCACAATTCATAATTCATAATGCACAATTTTTAAAACCAATGAAAAAGCCGGAGGCTTGGTATTTTGCAATTCACAATTCACAATTTATAATGCACAATTTTCAAAACCAATGAAAAGGCCGGGAGCAGGTCGGTTACACAAAAGGACCGGCCCCCCTGTGTCCTATTAAGGAGGATATCATGGAAAAGTTTGAATGTCCCTGCGGTTATGTCTACGACCCTGCGGTCGGCGATCCCGACAATGGTGTCGCGCCCGGCACGAGCTTTGCCGATCTGCCTGAGGACTGGCTTTGCCCGCAATGCGGCTTTGAAAAATCGCTGTTTTCGGAGTTGTAGGCGGCGCGCCCTGCGACGCCCGGGTCAATCTCGGACGGCACCGGAATCAGAATGGATTTCCAACGGTATGTATTTTGCCATAGCCGCAAAATGCTTATCGTTTGTGATCAGCATCAAATCATTTTGTATACAATTCTGCGCTATTATGATATCGGAAAGACCTACGCGGTTGTGTCCGCAATGCAATCTTTCATCTGTTCCGCAATTCGTCCAAATCGATATCCAAGTCGATCACGCCGAAATAACCCGCCAATTCCTTGGGGTTTTCCCTTTGAACTACGTTTTCCAAGGCATATCGAATCAACTCGGTCTTCGTTGAAATCTTGGTTAAGGCCATGGCCTCTCGGAGCAACGCCTCCGGCAATTCCAAGGTCGTGCGCATACGCAAGCACCTCCTTATGCATATGATAATATATTTATATATACATCGTCAAGTGATTTTGGGCATAACGCGGTTCAAATCTATGCATATGCGCGGAGACGCGTCCTGCTCACGGCCATATGCCCGTCTGTGATCGCAAGCGGCTGCTCGCAGGCTATGACGGCGCCGTTCACCTCGAGCTTGATGCCGTCTGCGGCGGACAGCGAGGACAGCGGGATCAGCGCAAGCATAAATATAAAAATAATTGAAATTTTAGGCTTTATTGACATTATGACAATTCCCTCAGAAGCCGGAATCGAGCAGGAAGCGGTTCAGCAACTCCGGCCAGTCCTCTGTCAGCGGGACGCCCTCGGCGAGGCCGAGGGCGTGGCCCCCGTGCGGGAAGATGTGCAGGCTGTAAGGGACGCCGTGTTCCGTCAGCGCCGCGGCGAAGTCGGTCGAACTTCGCACGGAGACGCGATCATCGCCGGCGGTATGCCACAGGAAAGCGGGCGGCGTCTTTGCGCTCACGTTCGCGGAGGGGTCCATGCCGCAAAGTTCTTCCCGCGTCGGCTCGCCCTTGCCCGACAGCTTCCGCATGAAATCTTTCGAGATATGCGCAAGGCTGTTCACGCCGTAGCAGGAAGCGAGGAGATCAGGGCGGGACGAAAGCCGCTCTGCTGCGTCCGCCGCGTCCTTGTCGCCCGCGTCGAAGCGCGTAGCCGCCAGCGCCGCGAGATGCCCGCCCGCGGAGAAGCCCAAGATGCCGATGTGCCGGGGGTCGATGTCCCATTCCGCGGCCCTGTGACGCACGAGCCGAATGGCGCGCTGCGCGTCGAGCAGCATGGCCGGGAACCTGTAGGGGAGCAAGCGATAGCGCAGCACAAAGGCGTTGACACCGCAGCGGTTGATCCAAACGGCGACGGGGTCCGCCTCGCGCTCGGCGTGTATCATGTAGCCGCCGCCCGCGCAAACGATCACCGCGCCGCGTCCCTTTTCGCCCGTGAGAAAAGGCTTGAGCGCGGGCGGCGCTTGCCCGGCGGCCGAATCGAACAGGGGCGTTTCACCCTCCCACAGCAAGATTTCTTCCGACATGTCGATTTATCCTCCCTAAAACTCCGACGCGGCGATATGCAATCAGCGAAGCAGGTCTTCCCGCTCGTGCCGCCGTTTGCGCGTCATAAGCGAAAACGCCGCATCTTTCGTATCCGCGCAGCCCGTGATGACCTTGTATATCTGCTCCGTGATCGGCATCTCCACGTGCTCCCTGCGCGCGAGCCGCCACGCCGCCTCGGTCGTGTACATGCCCTCGACGACCATGCCGACGCGGCGCGCGGCCTCCTCGGGCGCTACGCCCTCGCCGATCATAATGCCGCAGCGGCGGTTCCGGCTGTGCATACTCGTGCAGGTGACGATCAGATCACCCACGCCCGTAAGTCCGAAAAAGGTTTCGCGGCGACCGCCGAGCTTTTCACCCAGGCGCGCGATCTCCGTGATGCCCCGCGTCATCATCGCGGCTTTCGCGTTGTCGCCGAAGCCCAGGCCGTCGGATATGCCCGCGCCGAGCGCGATGATATTCTTCAGCGCGCCGCCGAGTTCCACGCCTATCACATCGTCGTTCGTGTAGACGCGAAAGAGGTCGGTCATGAATATATCCTGCACGTAGCCGGCCAACTCCGGATCGGCGGAGGCCGCCACCACCGTCGTGGGCATGGCGCGCCCCACCTCCTCCGCGTGCGAGGGACCGGAGATCATCGCGAAGCGCTTTTCGGGGAAGATCTCCGCCGCGATCTGCGAAACGGTCTTCAGGCTCTTCTGCTCTATGCCCTTTGCCACGTTAATCATCGGCGTTTCGTAGCCTATGTGCGGACCCGCCTGCATGAGCGCGCTTCGAAAATGCTGCGCGGGTACGGCGAACAGCACGGCATCCGCGCCGTAGATGGTTTCTTGCAGGCCGAACGACACGCCTATTCCGTCGTGCAGGGCGACGCCGGGCAGGTATCGCTTGTTCTCGCGGTCGCCCTCAAGCTCGTGCAACAGCGTTTCGTCGATGTCCCAGATCGAAACCGTATGCCCCTTGCCGGCGAGATTGACGGCAAGCGCCGTACCCCAACTGCCGGCGCCTATAATCGCGATCTTCTGCTTCATTCCCTCTCCTCTCACATCCGGCCTTACTCGCTCTTCTCTTTTCCAAATCGCAGCCTCGGCTCTTCGCCCCTGCAGATCCTCCCGATGTTTTGGCGGTGCTTGATCCAGATGATCGCCGCCATCAGGATCGACGGCGCGAAATACACGGGGTGCAGGACCTGCATGAACACGGGAAACGCGGCGGCGGCGGCGAGCGCCCCCACCGAAACCCGCAGGCTCAGCAGAATCAGAATCAGCGCGAGGATCAGCAGCATCAGGCCCATCCTGAAATCGAAAGCCAGTATGACGCCGAGCGCCGTCGCGACGCCCTTTCCGCCCTTAAATTCGTAGAACAGCGGCCAGATATGCCCGCAGAGCACGGCTGTGCCGCAGAGTACGGCAAAAGCGCCGCCGGCGAAAGGCTTTGCGAGCGCCACGACGATAAAACCCTTGGCAACATCCACCAGCAAGGTGATGACCGCCGCTTTCTTGCCGATCACGCGCAGCACGTTCGTCGTACCCGCATTTCCGCTGCCGCTGTTTCGAATGTCCACGCCGTAGATCTTCCCGAGGAGGATGGCGGGGGAAATCGTTCCGGCGAAATACGAGAGCAGCACGCAGGCCGTCAGCAGCAGATGGTTGATCTCTATATGCGTGATCTCGTATTTGAGCAGCGAAAGATTCTCAAGCATCCCCCTCTCCTTTCCCGCGATACAGGAATTTTACAGAGGTCCCCTCGAAGCCGAAGTCGGCGCGAATGCGATTCTCGAGGTATCTGGCGTAGGAGAAGTGCATGAGCGCCGCGTCGTTGACCTTGAAGAGGAAGAGCGGAGGCTTCACGCCCACCTGCGAAGCGTAGTAGATCTTCAGCCTGCGGCCCTTGTCCGACGGCGGTTGCTTCATCATCACCGCGTCGGCGATGAGGCTGTTCAGCCGGGCCGTCGGCACGCGCAGCGTCCGCTTCTCCGCGACGTATTTTGCAAGGTCTGTAACATTCGCGAGCCGCTGCCGTTGCAGCACGGAGATGAACAGGTCCGGCGCGTAGGCCATGAAGCTGAGTTCATTGTGCAAATCCTTTTGAAATCGCTTCATCGTGTTCGTTTCCTTTTCGATCAGATCCCATTTGTTCACGACGATGACGATGCCCTTGCCTGCCTCGTGCGCCAGCCCCGCGATCTTCTTGTCCTGCTCCGTCACGCCCTCGCGCGCGTCCAGCATGAGCAGGCAGACGTCGCTGCGCTCTATGGCCGCGACCGCGCGAATGACGCTGTAGCGTTCGATGTCGTCCGACACCTTACTCTTGCGCCGCAGGCCGGCCGTGTCGATCAGGACGAAGCGGTCCCCGTTTCGTTCAAAGGGCGTATCTATCGAATCGCGCGTGGTTCCCGCGATTTCCGATACGATGACCCGTTCCTCGCCGAGCAGCGCGTTGACGAGCGAGGATTTGCCCACGTTCGGCTTGCCGATGACGGCGAGCTTGATCGCGTCGTCCTCCGCTTCGTTCGTTCCGCCGCGCGGCAGGACCTCGACAATGCGGTCCAGCACCTCGCCGAGGCCGAGCATATTGGCCGCGGATACGGCAAGCGGCTCGCCGAGGCCAAGCTCGCAGAAATCGTAAAAGTCGGCGGGCAGGGTCGCCGTATCCACCTTGTTCACGACGGGAATGACCGGCTTGCGCGTCCGCATCAGCAGGTCCGCCACGTCGCGGTCGGAGGACGTCAGCCCCTCCTTTCCGTCCAGCATGAAGAGGATTGCATCCGCCGTGTCCATGGCGATTTCAGCCTGCGCGCGCATCTGCGAGAAGATCACGTCCTTGCTGTCCGGCTCTATGCCGCCCGTGTCGATCAGCGCGAACGAAACGCCGCACCATTCGGCCTCCGCGTAGATCCTGTCCCGCGTCACGCCCGGCGTATCCTCAACGATGGAAACCCGTTTCCCGACGATTCGGTTAAAAAATGTCGATTTGCCCACATTGGGCCTGCCTACGACGGCGACGATCGCCTTGCTCATGATTCCTCTTTTCTGAATATTTTCATTCAGGCGCTTGCCCGGTGTTTGAATCGTTTTGAAGAAGTCCTATACGAATATGCCGGCCGCAAATTCCGCAGGGTCGAAGACCGCGAGGTCCTCCAGCTTCTCGCCGAGACCGATGAATTTCACGGGGAGGTCAAATTCGTCCGATATCGTGACGACGACGCCCCCTTTCGCCGTTCCGTCCAGCTTCGTCAGCACAAGGCCGCTGACCTCGGCGACCTCGTTGAACTCGCCCGTCTGGGATACGGCGTTCTTTCCCGTGGTCGCGTCCAGCACGAGCAGGGTCTCCCGCGCCGCCTCCGGAAATTCGCGCGCGATCACCCTGTTCATCTTCGCGAGTTCCGCCATCAGGTTCTTCTTCGTCTGAAGCCGGCCGGCGGTATCGCAGATGAGCACGTCGACGCGCTTCGCCTTTGCCGATTGTATGGAATCGTATATGACGGCGGCCGGATCCGCGCCCTCCTTGTGCCGGACGAGGTCCGCGCCCGCGCGCGCGGCCCACGCTTCAAGCTGTTCGCCCGCAGCCGCGCGAAAAGTGTCCGCCGCCGCGAGCAGCACCGATTCCCCGCGCTGCCTGTACAGGTTCGCGAGTTTGGCCGCCGTCGTCGTCTTCCCGCCGCCGTTGACGCCGATCAGCAGGAGAATCAGGGGCCGCGCGTCGCCGATCAGATGCCGGTTCCCCTTGTCCAAGATCCCCTCGACGATCTTCGCGATCTTCCCTTTCACCTGCTCGGAATCCGTCAGCCGCTCCGCCTTGATGGCGGCGCGCAGCTCCGCGACCACGCGCAGTGTCGTTTCCATGCCCATGTCGGAGGTAATCAGCGCCTCTTCAAGCGCGTCGAGCGCCTCCTCGTCGATCTCGGGCCGCATGAAGAGGACGTCCTCTATCTTCTCCTGCAACCTGCCAAAAAATGATTTCTTGATTCCGAATGCCAAGGGTGTATCCTTTCTCCGCCGTGCACCTGTGTCCCCGCTTATTTCCGGCTTGCCGGGGCGCGAAAAACTGCTTAACCGTTCGCCGATTTTTCGACGAAACGTTCCGTTTCGGCCTCCCCGAGCCGCAGCGACAGCACTTTCGTGACGCCGCGCTCCGGCATCGTCACGCCGTAGAGCGCGCCCGCGTATTCCATCGTCGTCTTTTGATGCGTTACGAGCGTGAACTGCGTTTCTTTGAAATTCGAGAGGTATTCCGCGAAGCGCTTGATGTTGCTGTCGTCCAGGGCGGCTTCCACCTCGTCCAATATGCAAAACGGCGTCGGCCGCGCTTTCAGGATCGAAAACATCAGGGCTATGGCCGTCATGGTCTTTTCGCCGCCCGAAAGCAAGTTCATGTTCTGCAGCCGTTTGCCGGGCGGCTGCGCGTTGATCTCAATGCCGCACTCCAGCGGGTTGTTCTCGTCTTCGAGGCGCAGCTCCCCTTGCCCGCCGCCGAAGAGCAGGCCGAAAGCGTCGCCGAAATTCTCCGCAACCTTGTCGAAATTGGCCTTGAAGCTGTCCTTTATCGTCCGGTCCATGATTTCTATGGTCTTGCGCAAATCCTCGATGGCTTTCAAAAGGTCGTCGCGCTGCTCCGTCAGAAAGGCGTGCCGTTCGCTGACGGTTTCGTATTCGCGGATCGCGCCGATGTTCACCTCGCCGAGCTCTTTCATGCGATTCTTGATCTCGCGGCTCTCCTTGACGGCGGCGGCCGGGACAAAGTCGCCTTTCCTAAATTCGACGGCCTGTATATAGGAGATCTCAAATTCCTCCCACAGCTTGTCTTTCATGGCTTCGAGGCGCGCCTCGTTTCCGGCCTGCCGGATTTCGGCCTCGTATTTCCCGCCCTGCGCCTTTTCGAGCGCCGCGTCGAGCGCCGCCTTGCGGCCCGTCATCTCGTCGCTTTGGCGCAGGGCCTCGGCCCGCCTTTCGCGAAGCTGCGCCAACTCCGTTTCCAATTCGAGCTTCTCAGCCTCCTTGGCAGCCGCGAGGCTTTCAAGGCCCGCGTCGCCGGACAGGAGTTCGGATTCCTGCGCGAGCGCCGCGTCGAGCGCCGCTTGCCGCGAAGCGCTGTCCCGCGTAAGCTCCTCCATGCCCTCCTCGATGCGGCGCAGGATCGCGTCGCTGTTATTTTTCTCGCTTTCCGCCGCGCCGGCCTCTATGCGCATACGCGTGAGTTCCTCGTTCGCCGCGCCCTGCAGGGCCTTTTCCGCCTCATATCGCACGGCGGCGGTTTCCGCAAGACGTTCCGCTTCGAGAGCGGCGGTTTTCAGCGCCTCGACCTCCGCCTCCATCGCGTCGGTCACGCCGCAGGAACGCGTCATTTCCTCTTCGATGCTGCGAAACTCGCCGGTCTGCCTGCGGCGTCGATCCGAAAACTCTTCGAGCCGTGCCTCCAGATTGCCGGCTTCGTTTTCGAGGTTGAGTTTTTCAAGTTCTTTTTCGCGCAGCGTGTTTTCGGCCCGGCGCAGGGCATCCGCATTGGCCGCCTTTTCCTCGCGCAGGCCCGCAAGCGCCTTTTCTGCGGCTTCCCTCTCTGCGGACAGCGCCGCGAGTTCCTCCGCAAGCCGGTCGATTTCGGCGCGCCGTTCGAGCAGATTGGCCGTTTTGTTTCGGAAAGCGCCGCCCGTCATGGCGCCGGCCGCATTGATTACCTCGCCCTCCGGCGTGACGTAGCGCAGGCCGCCCCGGCCCTCTTTCGATATGCGGACGGCGTTTTCCAGCGTGTCGACGATCACGACGCGACCGAGCAGATATTCAAAGACGGGCGCAAAGATTGCATCGAATGTCACGAGATCGACCGCATAGCCGAGACAGCCCGCGGCGTTCGCGATCCGCGCGTCCCGCTTCTCCGCCGATGGGCGCATACTGCGAATCGGCAGGAAAGTCAGCCTGCCGGATTTGTTCTGCTTCAGATAGCGAATCGCCGCCTTTGCGCTGTCGTCGTCGTCGCAGACGATGTTCTGCAAGGCCGCGCCAAGGGCCGTTTCCACGGCTGTTTCAAGACCCGGGGGAACGCGCATCAGTTCGGCCGCGACGCCGCGCAGCCCCTTGACGCCGGAGCGCATTATGGCGCGGACCCCCGCGCTGTAGCCCTCGTAGTTGTGTTCCATCTCTTCGATGGTTTTCTTTCGCGCGGAGAGCTGTTCTCGGCGCAGACCGGCTTTCTGCGCGGAGGAAAACAGCGCGTCTTCTTTCGCCGAAAGCGCGATGTGTTTTTCCTCCGCCAGCGCGCGCGCTTCGCGCGCCGACGCCGCTGCTTCCGCTGTGGACGCAAGGCGCTGCCGCGCCGTTTCGAGCGCGGCCTCCGTTTCTGCGGCGCTGCGGTCCGCGAGCGTCTGCTCTTCCTCGATCTGCACCTTGCGCCGCGCAAGCGTTTCGCTCAGACGCCGAATGCTTTCGATTTCGTTTTCTTTCGCGGCGCGCAGCCTGTGCGCTTCAAAGATGCTGTTTTTGTGTTCGTCGATCTCCTCGGCGGCGCGCGCCGACGACGCGGCTTTTTCGGCGGCACGGGCGGCGGCGGCGGCGGATTCCTCGCGCAGCTTCGCGAGCTTCGCCTCCGCTTCCGCCGCGCCGGCGGCGAGCGTTTTCAGATTGCCCGCTTCCCGCTCCAGCTTGGCGCCGATGGCCTCTATTTCCTCCGCGAGCCGCTTTTTGTCGCGCGCAAACGCCTGCTTTCGCTCCTCGTTGACGCGAATCTTGTTTTTTATCTCGTTCGTTTCGTTGACATTGGCAAGTACGCGATCCCGAACCGCGTTGCCCTCCGCTTCCAGCGTTTCGCTCCGATTTCGGCTTGCCGCCGCTTCCGCGTCGAGCGTCGCTTTCTCGCCGCGAATGTCCTCGATGCGCGCGGACAACTCCATGATTTCATCTTTCACGTACTCGTTTTTGAGCTGTATGCTCTCGATGTTTTTCAGCGTGATGTTGATCTCGAGTTCCTTGTAGCGATCCCGCAGGAGCAGGTATTCCTTGGCTTTTTCGCTGTCCTCTTTCAAGCCGTCGATGCGGGCCTCTATCTCCTCGGCGATGTCGTTCACGCGTTCGAGATTGGCGGAGGTGGCGTCGAGCTTGCGCTCCGATTCCTCTTTGCGCGCCCTGTATTTCGTAATGCCCGCCGCTTCCTCAAAGAGTTCGCGGCGACTTTCCGGCTTACTGTTGACGATCTGCGATATCTCTCCTTGGCCGATGACGGAATAGCCGTCCACGCCGATGCCCGTATCCATAATCAGCTCGCGGACGTCGCGCAGACGGCAGCGCGTGCCGTTGATCGAATATTCGCTTTCCCCGGAGCGGTACATCCGGCGGCGAATGGCGACCTCGGCGTAGTCGATCGGCAGGAGGCCGGAGCCGTTGTTTATGACGAGCGTGACCTCCGCCATGCCCTTGGCTTTCCGCGTCGCGGTGCCGGCAAATATGATCTCTTCCATCTTGCCGCCGCGCAGGGTTTTGGGGCTTTGCTCGCCGAGAACCCAGCGGATCGCGTCGGAGATGTTGCTCTTGCCGCTTCCGTTGGGGCCGACGATGCAGGTTATGCCCTCCTGAAATTCTATTGTGACAGGCTCCGCGAAAGATTTGAAGCCCTGCATTTCGATTCGTTTAAAATACACCTATTGCCCTCTGCCGATGCGAAGCGCGGCAGGCCGCGCGTTCCAACGCGCTTTTCGCGGCCGCCTGTTCCGCCTGTTTCTTGCTTCGGCCCGAACCCTCGCCGATTTTCTCACCGTTTTTGTACACGCTGACATAAAACAGCTTGTCGTGGTCGGGACCCTCTTGGCCGTCCACGCGATAGCGGATATCCACCTGCCCCTCCGCTTGCAGGCGCTCCTGCAAGTCGGACTTATAATCGACGGCAGCCGCGCCCGAAACCGCCTCCTCGATCACCTCCGCAAAGGTGCGCATGATAAAACGGTGCGCCGCTTCCGCGCCGCCGTCCAGATAGACGGCGCCGATCAGCGCTTCGAGCGCATCGGAAACAATGGAGGACCGATGCCGGCCGCCGCCCTGCTCCTCGCCCTTTCCGAGGTTCAGAAAATTGCCGAGCGAGAAAGCGTCGGCCACGCGAAAGAGCGATTTTTCGCAGACGATGTAGGCCCTAAGCCGCGTCAGCACGCCCTCCTCCACCAATGGGAGCCGCCGGTACAGCTCTTCGCTGATTAAGCTCTCCAAAACGGCGTCGCCGAGAAATTCAAGCCGCTCATTGCTGTCGGATTTCGACAGGCCGTTTTCGTTCACGTAGGACGTATGGTTGAGCGCCGTTTTCAGAAGTCCCGCGTCCCTGAACCGATATTTTGTTTTCTCGGCCAACGCGGCTTCATTCAAGGCGTCCCGTCACCTCCAGATTGAGGATGGCGTTCTCGATGTTCCGCACCACCTCGTTTTTCATATACGGCAGGGCTTTGATGATCGTGTTTTTCACAGCCTTGGCGTTCGACGAACCGTGCATTTTCACGACGGCCCCCTTGATGCCGAGGATGGGCGCGCCGCCGTATTCGGAATAGTCAAAAGCGCCGCGCAGCTCCGAGAGCTTGCCCGAAAGCAGCAGGGCGCCCACTTTCGTGAACAGGCCCGATGTGAATTTTTGCTTAATCAGTTGAAAGATACTCCAAGCCAGGCCCTCTGTCAGCTTCAGGACGACATTGCCGACATAGCCGTCGCAGACGATGACATCAGCGGCACCGCGCGGAATATCCCGCGCTTCGATGTTGCCCACGAAGCGCAGGCCGCCCTCCGTGTCGCGGTTTTCCGCAAGCAGCGCGTGGGCCGCTTTCAGCACGGTCGTGCCTTTGTTTTCCTCCGTACCCATGTTGACGAGGCCGACGGTGGGATTCCGCTTGTTCAAAACTTTCTCCATGTAGATGGAACCCATCAGCGCAAATTCGAGCAGGTTGTTCGGCTTGCACTCGGCGTTCGCGCCCGTATCCACGAGCAGGGACACCCCCTCGCCGAGGATCGGATAGGTGCTTGCGATCGCAGGTCTGTCTATGCCCTGAATCCGGCCGAGGATAAACAGGCCGCCCGCCATGAGCGCGCCCGTGTTGCCTGCGGAAATGAAAACGCCGCCCGCGCCGTTTTTGAGCATGTTCAGGCCCACGACGATGGAGGAACGCTGCTTTGTGCGCACGGCGCGCACAGGCGCTTCGTCGCCGCTTATGACCTCCTCCGCATGAACGAGTTCTATCCGTTTTGGATTGTGCTTATGGCGTGCGAGTTCGTCCGTAAGCCTTTTTTCGTCGCCGACGATGCAAATTGTGTTTTCGACGATCTGCGAGGCGAGCGCCGCGCCCTCTGCGATGGCAGCCGGCGCGTGGTCTCCGCCCATGCCGTCTAAGATGATTCTGTCGCGATTTCCCATGCTCCCCTCCGTGGTTGATTTGCGGGCGGTCGCACACAGAGCGGACCCGCAAAACGGTCCGTGCCCGTGGCGCGCACAGACCGGTCCGCCGTATTCTTTTCGGTTATTGTACCACAGCGACGCCGAAATTGCAATTTTTTCAATAAATCTGTTGGACGGAACGTTGGGTGGGCGTTGGGCGGAAAGGATAACGGCCCGGAGACAGACGGACGCGGCGCGCGCGCCGGGCTTTGCAGCCGGCCCGCGCCGCGTCCGCGTGAAGCGATCAGCCGAAGAGCGAGAGCAGGATACCGGCCGCCACGGCGGAGCCGATCACGCCGGCCACGTTGGGACCCATCGCGAACATCAGAAGATAGTTCTGCGGATTGGCTTTCTGTCCTTCGATCTGCGACACGCGCGCCGCCATCGGAACGGCGGAAACGCCGGCGGAGCCGATCAGCGGATTGATCTTTCCGCCCGTCGCAAAGCACAGGAACTTTCCGATGAGCAGGCCGCCCACGGTGCTGAACGCGAACGCGATCAGGCCCAGCGTGATGATCTTCAGCGTGTCGACTTTCAGGAACAGAGGTCCTGCTGCCGTCGCGCCGACCGTGGTCCCGAGAAAGATCGTGACGATGTTGATCAGGGCGTTCTGCGCGGTTTCCGACAGGCGGGCCGACACCCCCGATTCGCGAAAGAGATTGCCGAGCATCAGCATACCGATCAGAGGCGCGACCGACGGAAGCGCAAGCACGCACAGCACGGTGACGATGATCGGAAAACAGATCTTCTCCGCCCTTGAAACGGGCCGCATCTGCGTCATGATGATCGTGCGTTCCCGCTCCGTTGTCAGGAGCCGCATGATAGGCGGCTGTATCATCGGAATCAGCGCCATGTACGAATAGGCCGCAATCGCGATGGCCGCCAGCAGATGCGGCGCCAGCCGCGTCGTCAGATAAATGGCGGTCGGCCCGTCCGCGCCGCCACTGATCCCGATGCCCGCAGACTCCTGCGGCGTGAAACCCAAGACCGTGGCGATGACGAAAGCGACCGCAATGCCGAACTGCGACCCCGCGCCCATGAGCAGGCTGCTTGGGCGCGCGATCAGCGGCCCGAAGTCCGTCATGGCGCCCACGCCGAGAAACACCAAGGACGGGTAGATGCCCTTTTTTACGCCGAGATACAGATAGTAGAACAAGCCGCCCACTTCGCTCGTCACGACCGGTGCGTCGGTCAGCCCCGTCAGGGGCAGATTGGCGAGCAGCATTCCGAAAGCGATCGGCAGCAGCAGGAGCGGCTCAAATTTCTTTACAATTGCGAGATAGATCAGAACGCAAGAGACACAAAGCATGACAAGCGCTTGCCAGCTCAGGGACGCAAAGCCCGAGCCGTTGTACAGCTTTAACAGTGAAGTAACGAACATTCCCCTATTCCCCCTTTTATCCTCGAAACGCGCTATCTTCTTGCGGACGCGTCTTGCTGTTTCGGCGTTTCCGCCTCAAATTTAGCGATCACAACGGAAGAAAACCGAATTAAGGCCCAAAGCGCTATGAGCGCGGCAAAAACGACGCTCATGCAGAATACGCCCGTAAGCAAACTCTGTGCAAACGACACAGTAACACCCCCTTTCAAGGTTGATTCAGACGGGCGCCGGAACGCCAAAAAGCGCGCCTTTAGTGCCCGCGAAACGAATGGTGACGCACTTCGGCCCCGCCCCGCGACCGTCTAAGGATCAAGACCCGCGGCGGCCGCGCAAAACGGCTGCCCCTTACCGTGGGGTAAGGGGAGATGAAAGCGTCTGTTCGATTGTCTTGTTTTTTGTCGGCGGATCGGCCGCAGATCGGCGGCAAAGCGAATCCCCGCATACCCCTTTGCAATAAAAAATAACAAACCCCTGTACGAGTCCCATGATACCTGACCCGTATTAAATAGTATACCCGCCTTGTCGGCGGGTAAAACAGCGAAAATTCGG
>JAITAX010000165.1 GCA_031283865.1 Eubacteriales Family XIII. Incertae Sedis bacterium | reverse complement strand
CGCCGGCAAGGCGGCGCCGGTCGCGCTGTACGGAACCGTTCCGATGGCTTTCAGCGAATTTTTCCACGACATCACGGCGAATATAAACGCCGTCAAGCCGTCGGATACCTCTTTCGCGGCGGGCGGAACGGTCGCGGCGCCGATCAAATTCATCACGCAGGGCACGCGCACGGGCAGTCCGACCTACGCCGAGGGCGATAAGCTCGCAAAAGTGGACGTTGTTTCCTCCGCGACCTACGGCGACGATGTGCATTTTGTACCGGAGGGGAATTTGACGCTGGACGGTTCCGACCGTAAGCAAAAAACCGATCCGAATGCCGCCATCACGGGCATCAAGAAAGTGGAAGTCGGCGTGAGCTTTGACCTGTACGCCAACGCGCTTTTGCTGAGAGAGACCGGCACGGCCACAGGACAGTCGGCAAACGTTTTGGCAAAGGCGGCCACGCTCGATATCTCGGCGATACAATATGCCGACGGCTCCTACACGGACGTGAACGGCGATCCGCTCACCGCGCCGCCGATCTACAAGCCCAAGTACCTCTTCCCGGACGGCAGCTTCGGCAAGCGCGCCGAAACCGCGCTGAACGCAAACGCGGCGGAGGCTCTGCCCGGCACGGAGATCGCGACGGAAGAGGTCGCCTACGGCGGCAATTGGGGCGACAAGGTGACGGGCGTCAGCTTCGGGACATTGGCAACGCAGTACGCCGGCGCGAATTACTGGGACAACTTCGCGGAATATCTCTACGGCGGCTATATCGAGGACAGCACAGGCCACAGGGAACCGCTCGTGTTCCTGCAAAACATCTTCTCGCACCGTATGCACGAGGACTTCGACATCGCGATATCACCCTCGCGCTTCGCGCGGCTTTCGAACCTCAAGACGCCGGATATCTACACGGTGCACGTCTACGCCTACGGCTTTGAGGACATCGAGGCGACCTTCTACATGAAAGATTACGTGAACGGCGGCGCAACGATTGACACCGCCACCTATACAACCTCGCCGGGCGGCATCGCGAAGAGCCTCTACATCTCGGGCATCGACAACTTTGCCGGCTACAATCCGGACGCCGACTTCAGCATCGTGAAAGGAAGCGCGACGGTTTCGCCCGACCGTTACACGGCAGAAAAAGAGGGCAATGCGCTGAAGCTGACGCTGAAATCCTCGCTGTTCGAGGACACTTTCCAAGGGTCCTACACCGTCAGGATCGTTCCCGATACCGATGCGGTCGCATCCAAGACGCTCAGCTTCTCGCTGGTTAAGGAGATTGAGCGCCCGAAACTGACGCTGAACAGTGATCGCCAAACCGACGGCGCGGACGCGGCGGCGCAGGCGAGCGCCATCGCGGTCACTAAGTCCGACAAGCTGTACTTCACGAACGACGAATTTGCCTCCGCCCTGATTATAAGCGGTCGCAGCGGCTACACGAGCATCAAGGAAGCGGGCAGCAGCGCAGCGGCGGCGGCGATCGGCGACGCCGCTGCGAAACGGGACGGCTCGGGCCAACCCTATTATCTCGACCTGTCGGCGTCGGTATTCGAGTCGGGCAAGACCTACGAGATCACCGCGAACGCGACGGGCTTTGAAGTGCAGACCTATTATATAGCCGTGACGACACCCTAACGGGCCGCGCCCGGCACAGCGCGCAAGCGCATTAAAAAATCAAAAAAATGCAAAAAGGGAAAGGTTAGAATTTCTCCACCTTTCCCTTTTTGTGTGCGTCCTGAAATGCTATAGGGGACATCTAATAACCCTGCGCACATGCCTTTCCCGACGTTCGCCCGGGCGGCACAAACGCCGGTTACAGTTCAGAGGCAGCCAGCCGGAGATTTGGTAATCCTCTCCGCTCTTCGCAACGCCGCAAAGTTTGAAAATGCATAATTCACAATGCATAATTCACAATGCATAATTCACAATTGAGGAAGGGAAATTTGGTTTTGAAAATTGTGCATTATGAATTGTGAATTGCAAATTGCAAAATACCAAGCCCCCGGTTCCGAAATAAGCAAATTCTGCAAGAGGTCTGAACAGTCAATCACGCCGGCGGACGGCTTACAAATTTTTCGCATTGCATTTTTCATCCGATAGGATATACTGTAACTATGAAAAGGAGGTGCTGTATGGATGTAGGATTTTGGGCGGTCGTTCCGCCCCTGCTGACGATTGTACTCGCAATCGTTACGAAAGAAGTATTGATGTCGCTCTTTATCGGCGTGTACGTCGGCTGCATGATCATCGTGAACTGGAATCCGCTCGGAGCGCTGGAGAAGATGGTCGAGCTCATCGTCGGGACCTACGACGAAACGGGGGAGTTTGTGCTTTCGGGTACGCTCTCGGATCCTTGGAACGTGCAGGTGCTGATCATCGTGACGCTGCTCGGCGGGCTGATCGGGCTCATGGTGCGCTCCGGAGGCTCCAAGGCTTTCGGCGATCTGCTCAGCGGCAAGATCAAAACCAAGACCGGGGCGCAGATCTCTACATGGATTATCGGAATTGTTATCTTCTTCGACGATTATTTCAACGCCCTCACGAACGGTGCCGTCATGCGGCCCATATCCGACAAATACGCCGTTTCGAGGGAGAAGCTCTCCTATATCATCGACTCCACCTCGGTCGGCATCTGCCTGATTGCGCCGCTGTCCAGCTGGGTCGCTTTCATCTGCTCCCTGATCGCCGAGGCCTATGCCTCCGCGGGGATAGAGGACGACGCGTTTGCGGCCTTTGTGCAGTCGGTTCCTTACAATTACTACGCGTGGCTCTCCATCCTCATGGTGCTGTTCGTCGTGCTCTTCAAGCTGGATTTCGGCCCCATGGCGAAAGCGGAGAAGCGGACGCAGGAAACGGGACTGCTCTGCGACAAGACTTTCAGCGGCGGCGGCGCGGACGACGACGATTTTTCCTCCATCGAGCAGATGAACGGAAAGCCGATCGATCTGCTTGCGCCCATCATCCTCTTGGTGGTCTGCGCCATCGCTTTCATGCTGTACACGGGCGGCTTCTTCGCGAGCTTCGACATTCTGGACGCGGTGAACAACATGGACGGCATGTTGGCACTCACCTACGCGGTCGGCGTTTCCGTGATCTTCGCAATCGTGTTCTACGCCGTCAAGCGCCTTTCCCGCATTTCGGACTCCGTCGCCGCGTTTATCACGGGTACAAAATCCATGATCTTCGTCATCTTCCTGCTGGCTTTCGCGTGGAGCATCGGCGCGGTGGGCGACGAACTGGGTACGGCGGACTATATGGTGTCCCTGTTCGCGGGCAATGTACCGCCTTTCCTGACGCCGCTCATCATCTTCGTGCTCTCCTGCGTCATGACTTTCTCGACGGGCGCGCCGTGGGGAACTTTCGCAATCATGATTCCCGTGGCCGTGCCGCTCGCCGTCGCAATGGACGTGAACGTGTTCGCGTGCATCACGGCGGTCATCGGCGGCGGCGGTTTCGGCAACCACTGCTCGCCCCTCGCCGACACGGCCATCCTCTCGTCCGCCGCGTCCAACATCCGCCACACGGACCACATCAAGACGCAGATTCCCTATTCCGTCACCTGCGCTCTCGTCGCCTGCATCGGCTACGTCATCTCCGGCTTCGTCGACAATCCGTTTCTGCCGCTGCTCGTCGTATTTGCCGTCTTCATCTGCGTGCTCGTGCTGCTGAACCGCCTGTTTGGCGCGCATCGCTACAGCTTGGAGCAGACCGGCGTCGAGGCGGAGACCGGCGAGAAGATTGAAAACGATGGCGATTGACCGCACCGCAGTCGAATCTGCGAGGAGCGCAAGCATGAAAACCGAACCTCAATTGACGATTGAAGATTATCAATTTTTTCTCGAACACGTGAACGGTTTTGTCGCCATCGACACAGCGGGACGCGTGACATATATCAATAAGCAAATATGCGATTTTTGCAGGCTTGACCACGATACGGCCATCGGGAAGCACATCACCGAGCTGTTTCCGTTTTCCAAAATGATGGATACCGTGAATTTCAACCAATCCGAGAGCAAGACGGAATTTTATTTTTACGAGGGCAGATTCAGCGCCAGTACGCGGCATCCCATGTACAAAAACAACAAATTGATCGGCGTGGCGGAATACGATATCTTTGAGGATATGGCCTTGGTGGAGGCTTTTGTCAATCATTACATCAACTTAGACGAGGAGCTTAAATACTTCAAGGAGGAATCCCAGCGATTGTTGGGCGCGAAATATACAATCGATACCATCTTGGGCCGCTCTTACACCATCCGGAATCTCAAAGAAAAGCTTCGTCACGTCGCACGCGGCGATTCCACGATCCTCATTACGGGCGAAACAGGGACGGGAAAGGAGCTGATCGCGCACGCCATACACAATCTGAGCAAGAGAAGACTTCGCAATTTCATCAGAATAAACGCCGCCGGCATACCGGAAAGCTTAGCGGAATCAGAGCTGTTCGGCTATGATCCGGGCGCATTTACAGGCGCAAGCAAGGGCGGGAAGAAAGGGAAGTTCGAACTGGCCGACAAAGGCTCTCTGTTCATCGACGAAATCAACCAGATGCCGATATCCATTCAATCAAAATTGCTTCGGGTCTTGCAGGAAAAGGAACTTGATCGCGTCGGGGGCAGTAAAAACATCCCCATAGACGTGCGGCTTATCGCGGCGACAAACCAGGATTTGAACAACTTAGTCAGTAAGGGATACTTTCGAAAGGATCTGTATTACAGGCTCAATGTGGTTGAAATACACGTTCCGCCGCTCCGCGAAAGACGGGAGGACATCCCTCTCCTCATTGAGCATTTCGTCGAACAATGCAATAATATCTTCGGCAAGCAGGTGAAGAAGATCGATGAGGCCGCTTTGGAAATACTCTTGGATTACGATTGGCCCGGCAATGTAAGGGAACTGCAGAATGTTATAGAGAAATGAATGAACTATGCGGAGGGCGACACGCTGTACCCGGACCAAATAGATTTCAATTTGCACATT
>JAITAX010000056.1 GCA_031283865.1 Eubacteriales Family XIII. Incertae Sedis bacterium | reverse complement strand
AAAGCGCAACTGGACAATCCCCCGCCTGTGCGGTATAATATAGTCAAGCCCTCCTCACACAAAAAACCGTTTGAATCGCAGCCGTCCGCGCCGGATGAAATCCCGCAGCGCGAGCGGCGCGCCCCCCGTTTGCCGATGCAAAGGCCGCGCAGCGATTGAGGTCTGCTTGAATCATGGAAACCAACGAAAAGACAAACGCAAACATTCGCATAGAACTGTACCATGAGGGTCGATTGGTCGCCGCCTTGGGCAATTACATGTCGCGCGCCCCACGAATCGAAGTCGAGAACGTGCTCTTTGCGCCGCCTATCGCCTCAATCAAAAAATGCAGCCGAACCCTTGTGCGCGGCGTCATAGAATCCCGCGAAACGGGCGTCCCCATGTTTACGGCGGAGGAGCCGGTCGAAAATCCCGCCGATATCCGGTCCTCTCTCGGCAACATGACGGTGCGGGTCAACGTGGAAGCGGAGCGGCTCAAGATGCAGAGGAGCATACGCGTCATTCCCGAATAGCCGCCGCGGGGGCGCCGCGTTTGCGACAAGGAAAGCTCAAACAAAAACCGCGCGGGGAGGCGGTTGTTTGCGCCGTAAACGATACCGGAGATCGATCACATGAAAATGATTTTGAGAATTTCATCCGTTGCGCTTACCTGCATACTCGCTTCAAGCCTGCTCTGCTCCCTTTGGCGGGAAGAACCCGTCTGCGGCGCGGACAATTTTGTGGACGCGGTGGGCCACTGGGCCGACGAAGAGATTCGCAGCGCCGTCGATTACGGTTACATCAACGGATACACGGACGGTCGCTTCCTGCCCGACGCGGCCATCAAGCGTTCTGAGTTCGTCAAGGTCGTCAACGCGGCCATGGGGTATACGGCGTTCGGCAACATCGCCTTTCAAGACGTTCCATCCTATGAATGGTACTACAACGAGGTGCGCAAGGCCGCGGCTGCGGGCTACATCGCGGGCTACGACGACGGGTCTTTGTTCGCGCCCGACAATCCCATCACGCGTGAGGAGGTCGCGGCGGTGCTCTTCAGGATCTCCCCCGGCGAGAGTTCGACCAAGGTACCCAAGGGCCTTACGGATGCAAAGGACATAGGCGGATGGGCCGTGACGGCTGTAAATTCCGCCTACAGCAAAGGCTATCTGAGCGGCTATCCCGACGGCAAATTTTACCCGAAGCGCAACCTGACGCGCGCGGAAACCGTCAAGGTCATCAACAAGGTGCTGAACATCGACCAAGCCTCGAGAGCCATCACGGAATTTGACCTTGCGAGCTACGACAACGTGCGGGCGGTCGTGAACGCGATGTCGCGGAACAGCGGCGCCCTGTACTGGGTCTTGCTCGAAGATCCCCGTTCCGCTCCGACGGCCCTGCAGATTTCACAGGGCAAGGACGCCGTCGGAGAAGCCGCTTTCAAGAAAGGCAATGTGAAAGTGAAAGCCTACGAGCAGGCCTCCGTCATAGCGGACGGGCTGACCGGCTCAAAGCCCTATACGATGTATGCGACGGTGAAAGCGAGCGACGGCAAGCTGTCCAACGTGAGAACCCTGCACTTCAACACCGAGGACGAGGCCGACATGGGCGAAAACTGGATCAGCACATTCAGCGTCGGCACGATCACCGAAACCACAGCCGTCCTGACCGTCAATTCCGCCGAAAAAGGCAACTTGTATTGGGTGATCGTCGAGAACAGCGCCGGCAGGCCGTCGCAGACGAATATTGCCGCGGGCAACGACAGGCGCGGCGACAAGGCGGCGCAGTCGGGCAACGCGCCGATTGAGCGGAAAAAGAACCTGAGCGTCGAAATAACGGGGCTTAGCGTCGGGACATCCTATGACATCTACGGCTATGTCGGAAGAAGCACCGAGGAATTTTCCAAGGTTGAATCGCGCAGCTTTACGACGGCCGGCGTGTCCACGCCCACCATCCGCAGCTTGACCGCAATCATAAACAACAATATGCTAGAAATATCGGTCAGCGTCAACGCCAAGGGGACTTTCCACTGGATCGCCGTGGAAGAGAGCGGCAACGCACTGCCGCCCACAGCCGAGAAGATCAAGGCCGGAACAGCCAACGAAAACCAAATCGTAAGCGCGAAAGGCAGCGTTCCGAACGTGGAAAACAGCTTCACGACCGCGACCGCGATCTCGATGAACACGAAGTACCGCGTGTACGCCTGCTTGGAGGGCCCCGCCGGGGCGCTCTCCCCCGTTTCCTATACGGGAATCGCGGAGAAAACGACGCAGTCCGGCGGCTTGACGAGTTTGAGCCTCAGCGCGGAGGGCGGGCGCGTCGCCGGCGGCTTCAGCTTCGACGCGAACGCGCGGAACTATCCGAATGTCGTCGTGACGAACGGCAGTTCCCACATCATCGTGCGCCCGACGGCCTCTGCAGCCACGGACATTATCGTAGACGGGCGCGTCGTCGCGAGCGGCGCGAACTCGGAGCGCATCCCCTTACCGGCGACGCCGGGCGAGCCGCTTACCGTCGTCATCGAAACCTCCGAATCGGGCAAGAGCAAGCAGAGCTACACGCTTACCGTGCGGGAGAACGCACCCGTGCCGGAGAGCGTATACGTATCCGGCGCGGACCCCGAAAACCCGCCGCGTTCGGACCACAGCTACACGACCTCCGTACCCGCGAACTACAAGGT
>JAITAX010000026.1 GCA_031283865.1 Eubacteriales Family XIII. Incertae Sedis bacterium | reverse complement strand
GTGTTTGATGGCGACGTTCTCATTCATGCCGGGGCGCGCCCGCAGTTTGTCCCCGAGCTGATAGAAGACCTTTTGGGCCGGGTAAAAGAGGCGGAGCTGCATTAAGGACGGAAAGCCTCGCTTTCCGTCGATTTGAATGTGGGCCAAGCCCCACACCCCCTGCCGCCCCTCCGCTTCGCTGCGGGTTGCCCATACTGAATGTGCAATATGCGAACGATTTAATGCAACCGACGGTTTTGAAAAATTCAACGCAACCCTTTCGCCGCTCGGGGGTTGCGCTGAAGTTTCCGGCTAACCTGGCGGATATCTTTTTGCATAATCGGACAAACCCCCTTGACAGCACGAATCCGAAAGATGATTCTTAATTTCCGTAAACAAAGCCTGTGAAGTTTTGAGGTCTATATCCGCAAAACTATTCAAAAAAATTGAAACTATTTTTTCGCCGCGAACGAATGTATAATAAAAAGCGATCCGAAATCCCCGGCGCGCGCCGGTTTTGCGCGTTTTGCGCGTCCGGACGGAAAGGAGACACGCGTTTGACCGACGAACGGCATTTGATCCGCAGGGTGCAAAAGCGCGGCGACCGCGCCGCCGCGGATGCGCTCGTGCGTGCTTACTACGACGAGATTTTTGGCTTCGTCCGCAGGCAGACGCCGAACGAGAACGACGCGTTTGACGTGACGCAGGAGGTCTTCATCGGCTTTTTGCGGACGATCAGCGGCTTCGATCCGCGCCGCGTGCGGCTGCGCACTTGGCTGTACCGCATCGCGGCCAACAAGCTCGTCGACTGCTTTCGCGCCCGCTCCCGCAGGATCGCCGTTGAAGCGCCCGAAATCGATGAAGCGGCGGGTTCGGACGAGGACGGCTTTGCGCAGCGCGTGGCGGATCGGGAGTTTGCGGAGCGCGTGAGCGCCTTTCTCGGCGGCGAAGCGCCCGACGCGCAGCGAATCTTCCGGCTGCACGTGTGGGGCGAATGCAGCTTCGCCGAGATTGCCGAGATCGCGGGCGCGCCGGAGGGTACGGTCAAAAGCAAATACTACCGCTTGCTTGCGAAATTGAGAAAGGAGTTTGCCGACTATGGACAATGAAAAGCGCGAGGCTTCCATCGAATACATCCTGGCGCGGGGGCTTACGGCGCCGCCGCGCGCGCGGCGGATCGTTCGCGAGCTGCTTTGTGATCTCGGGCCGCGCTTCATCTTTTGGGACACCGCCTACGGCGTCGTCTTCGGCCTGCTGACGCTCGCGCCGCTGCTCGCGATCACGGCCCTTGCCCCCGAAACCCTGCGATACTCCGTCGCGACGGCGGTCGCGCCGTCCCTGTTCTTAATCATTACGGTCTTTGCGGAAACCGCCGAGCGGTTCGGCGGCCTTTACGAATTGAAGCAGACCTGCCGCTATACCGCCGCGCAGGTCACGGCCCTGCGGGTGATGTGCTATTCCCTCGCCGGCATCGTCTACAGCGCGGTCGTCACGCTGCTGTGCTTCGAGGAGGGCTTTGAGTTCGCGTCGCTGCTGTCGCTCTGCCTGTCCGCGCTGTTCGTCTGCGCCGCGCTGTCGCTGTTTGTGCTTCGAAGATTGCACGGCCGGTGGACGGGCGCGCTGTTCGCGGCGGCTTGGGCCTTTGTGAACATCGCCGCGCCCTACGGTTTGGGCGAGGGCTGGGAGCGTTTTTTGTCCGGCCTGCCGATTGCCGTTTCCGCCGCCGTCGCCCTCGCCGGGGCCGCGGCTTTCGCCTATCAGACAAGGAAAATGCTGACGGAGGGCAGAAGTTATGCTGTCGCTTGATCGGGTTACGAAGAAATACGGCGATTTCACCGCCTTGCAGGACATAAGCATCGACTTTTCGGACGGCGTACACGCGCTGCTCGCCCCGAACGGCGCGGGCAAGACGACGCTGATTAAGATGCTGACGACGCTCATCTTCCCCACGAAAGGCGAGATTCTGTGGAATGGGGATGAGATCGTGAAGCTTGACGCGGCCTACCGCGCGCTGATCGGCTACCTGCCGCAGGATTTCGGCTACTACAGGAACCGGTCCCCGCGCGAATTTCTGCACTACATGTCGGCGGTGAAGCGCATCGACTGCCGGACCGCGAAGCGCAGAACGGACGAGCTGCTTGAAACCGTCGGCCTGGCGGAGGTGCGGGACAAGAAGATGAAAAAGTTTTCGGGCGGCATGATTCAGCGCGTCGGCATCGCGCAGGCCATGCTGAACGACCCCAAGATCCTCATCCTCGACGAGCCGACGGCGGGGCTGGACCCCAAGGAGCGCGTCCGCTTTCGCAACCTCATTTCCGCGCTCTCGAAAGACCGCATCGTGATCCTCTCGACGCATATCGTGTCGGACATCGAAACGATTGCGAACAGGGTGATCCTGTTCAAGGACCACAGGCTTTTCGCGAACGACGCGCCTGCCGCGATCTGCGCGACGCTTGCGGGCAAGGTCTACGAAACGGATGCGTTCGACGCGATCCCCGCGTCCTGCCTTGTGCTCACCGAGCGCCGGGACGAAAGCCGGACGATCACCCGCTTTATGAGCGAAAGCGACTGCACAGACGCGGCGAAGCGCGTCGCGCCGAACCTCGAGGACGTATTTCTCTGCATCTACCGCGACGAGGTGATTGCGTGAGCGGCGTTCTTCGGGAAAGATGTGCGGAGGGGGGCTGAGGCATGGTCTATCGCTGCGAGCTGAAAAAACTGCTGTTCGACCCCGTGCTCCTCGGATTCGCCGCGCTTTGTCTTCTCGTGAACGCTGTGCTCGTGTGCGCGAGCTACGGTGTGTACCGCGCGCATTTCGCCGCCGCCGCGGAGCTTCGCGCCGGCTTTGCCGAGGCTTCGGGCGCGGCGGCGGGGGCCTATGCAGTCGATACGGCCGGTGCGGCGGCTTCGGGCGCGGCCGGTGGGGAGAGTGTTGATGATATTTTTGACAATTTTGATACAAATTGGATTTCAGAGCGCTACATCGCCCGCCACGGTCTGTCCGGCGCCTACGCGGAGAATGTCCGCGAAAAATACAGGCTGTTGCAGGCCGCGGTCGACGAAAAGGGGCTGAACGACGCCGGCCTTTCGCCCTATTTCGGCTACGGGACGGCGGATCTGCACGCGCTGCTGTTCAAGTATCTGTTCGGCGCGCTCGCGGTCGAAAGCGGGCTGATCGCTCTGTTCGCCGCGCTGCTGTCGCTCGGCTATGAAAACCTGCGCGGCACGGAGGGCATCGTCTGCGCCTCCGCCACGGGCCGGGGCATCCTGCTTCGGAAGCTCTTCGCCGCGCTGACGGCCGCGGCCGCGTTCTTCGCCGTTCTGCTCGGCGCGACGCTCGCGCTGTACTTTCTGCGCTTCGACTATTCCGCCGTGTGGAACGACAATGTATCGAGCCTGTACAACCACGCGGTCGACGATTATTTCAAACCCCTGATTACGTGGAGCGACTTTAGCGTCGGCCGGCTTGTCCGGGCCTGCGCCGGGATGACGGCGGGGCTTGTCCTTTGCTTCGCGCTGCTCGGCTTCGCGGTGGGCGCTTTCATTCGCAGCGGCTACGGCGCGGTCTTGGCGTCGGTCGGACTTTGCGCCGCGATGTTCGTCGCCGAGCCGCTGTTTCCCTGCGGCGGGGTGCTGCGCGGTTTGGCGAATCTGACGCCCGTGCAGCTCCTCGTGAACATCGGGGACTGGTTCACGGACGGCTTCGCCGACATCCTGTGGCGCGACTTCGAGCGCCGGGGCTTGGCTTTGTCAGCGTCGCTGCTCGCCGCCGCGAGCGCCGCCGCCGCGCTTTACTTCAAAAGGAGGGATTTGACGTGAGGCTTTTGCTGTACGAACTGAAGAAGATCCGGAATCCGCGCGTGCTGCTGCCTATCGCCGCGCTGGGCCTGACGGCGTGGTTCGCGCTTCTTGGGGACTTCCTGAGCAGTTACGACAGCCTGTTGACGCACGGCATTTACGGCGCTTACCAGACGGAAATGTCCGCGCGCTACGGCTTTACGCTCGAACCGGAGGAACTTGCCGATTTCGACATCCCCGCGAAGAAAGCGGCTCTGGTCCTCGAAATGGACGGGATAATCGCCGATTCGCCCGTGTTCGCGCGGAACGCGGTGCGCGGCTTTGCCGCATATGAGGCGTATAAAAACCGCGATTTTGAGGACTACGCGTCCGAGGAGGCGCGGGCGCACGGCGAGGCCCTTGCCGAAATGGAGGCCGTGCTGGAACAGCGGCGGGACGGCATGAGCCTCGACGAATGGTACGCTTCGCCGTTGATGCGCTACAGATGCCTGCTCGCGCTGGAGCGGCGTTACGTCGGCTACGATTACGAAATAAGCGAATTTGTGAAGTTTTTGGATGACCGGCCCGTCGCGCGCGCGAGCGCCGAGCGGATTCGCAAGGCGCGAAACGCAAGCCTGATCCCGTATTTTCTCTGCGGCGATTTCGCGCTGTATGCCGCGGTGACGGGCGCCGTCGCCGTTTTCTTCACGCTGCTGCTCGTGTCCCCGCTCGTCGTGGCGGACCGGCAGAGGCACATACACCTGCTCCAATATTCGTCGGCGGCCGGCAGGGGCGTTCTGCGGCTGCAATTCATCGCAATCGGACTCAGCGCCCTTGTCTTTTCGCTCGTCTGCGTCTGCGCCCTGTACGCGCCGATTCTTTTGGGGCGGGCGGGCAGTTTTTGGAACGCACCGATCTCGGCCTATGACACCGGCGGCACGGAGGGAATGCAGCTCTATAATCTCAGCTTCGGGCAATACGTGCTGCTTCTGGCCGGCATAAGCGTGCTGTTCTGCGTCGGCGCGGCCTGCTTTGCTTTCGTCCTCGCGCGGTTTTCCGCCGGCAACATCACGGTTCTGTTCATCAAGGCCGTTCCTCTCGGCGCGGCTGTCGTCGCCCTGACCGTTTTGACGCTGAAAGGCGCGCTGACCTACAGCAAAACGGGGGCGTGGAACCTGCTGCGGGGCAGGTTCGATCTGCCCGAACTGTGGCTTTGCGGTCTGCTCGCGTTCGCGGGCGTCGCGCTTGCCGCGTGGCTCGTGCACAGGGAACGCCGCGTTGACGTGATCTGAGAAACTCGCTATCGCGGGTCCCGT
This sequence comes from Eubacteriales Family XIII. Incertae Sedis bacterium, assembly GCA_031283865.1. Taxonomy (GTDB): domain Bacteria; phylum Bacillota; class Clostridia; order Peptostreptococcales; family Anaerovoracaceae; genus JAITLA01. The sequence goes on along the minus strand of JAITAX010000026.1, from coordinate 6,568 downwards.
CCGTCCGCCGGCGCGTAGCCGTTCGGGTTGTCCCGCTGCCATCGCCAAGTGTCCGCGCACATGCGGTCGAGATCGTACATCGCCTGCCATCCGAGTTCGCGCTTCGCCTTGCTCGGGTCGGCGTAGATCTCCGCGACGTCCCCGGCTCTTCGGCCCTCGATCCGGTACGCGATGGGCTTTTTGCAGGCTTTGGAAAAGGCTTCGATCACCTCCAGCACGCTGTAACCCTTTCCCGTTCCGAGATTGCACAGAAAGAGGCCCTTTGATTTCATGACGCGCTCCAGCGCGCAGAGATGCCCGCGCGCGAGATCCGTTACGTGGATGTAGTCGCGCACGCCCGTGCCGTCCGGCGTCGGATAGTCGTTCCCGAACACGCGCACCTCGTCCAGCTTGCCCACCGCCACCTGCGCGACATAGGGCAGCAGGTTGTTCGGAATGCCGTTCGGGTCCTCCCCGATCAGACCGGACGCGTGCGCGCCGATGGGGTTGAAGTAGCGCAGGTTGGCGGCGCTGAACGCCGCGTCCGCCGCGCAGATGTCCGCGAGGATCTGCTCGATGAACAGTTTGGTGCGCCCGTAGGGGTTGGCCGCCGACGTCGGGAAGTCCTCTCGCACGGGGACGGCGGCGGGGTTCCCGTACACGGTGGCGGAGGACGAGAAGATGAAGCGCTTCACGCCGTGCCGCTCCAGCGCGCGCAGCAGCGTCAGCGCGCCGATCAGGTTGTTGGCATGGTAGGCCAGAGGCTTTTCCACGCTCTCGCCCACCGCTTTCAGCGCGGCGAAGTGGATGACGGCTTCGATGTCGGGATTTTCGCGCAGCAGACGCTCGCACAGCTCCGCGTCGCAGATATCCCCTTTCACAAAGCGCAGCTTTCGGCCCGCGAGGCGCTCAACCCTGCGCAGGGATTCCTCGCTCGCGTTGCTCAAATTGTCCGCGACCACCGTTTCATATCCCGCTTCGAGCAGCAGCAGGCAGGTGTGGCTTCCGATATATCCCGCGCCGCCCGTAACCAGTACCGTCATAATTCCCCTCCGTCGCGGCTCTTCGGTCGCCGCGAATGCCGCATTTGTTTTCGTCTATTACTGTACAACCTTTTGGCGGCGCTGTCAAGCAAAAATGTAAAATTCTTACATAACGGAAATTGTAATTGTCTTTCTCTCTGCAATATGTTAAAATAATTCACTGAAAGTTATATTTGCCGACAGGCTGCGGAGGCGGGCGGGCCGCCGCAGAAACGCACAAAAACCGCTTGACCGGGGTATTGAGGGAAGACAGCTATGTTGAAGAATTTAGGTTTGCAGACGAAGATTTTCGTCTTGGTTTTCACCGCGGTGATCGTCGCATTTTTGGCGCTTACGTTGATCGTTTCCGGCAAATCCTACGAGATGGCGAAAAAGGACGCGTTCAATCTCGCGAGCGAAACAGCCGATAAGTACAAAAATGAAATCATCGCGGAACTGCAAGGGGCGCGCATTACCGCCGAAACCCTGTCCACGGTCTTTGAGACACTGAAGAACAGCGGGCTCACCGACCGCGAGATGATGAACGACATCTTGCGCAACACTTTGGCGAAAAAAGAATACATCACGGCGTTCTGTATCGCTTACGATCCAAACGCCTTGGACGGCAAGGACGCGCAGTACGCGGACCGATCACCCGCCTATGACGGAACGGGGCGCTACGCCCCCTACTGGAACAAGCTGGGCGATTCCATCGCCGTCGAACCGCTGAACGCCATCGATACCGAGGACTGGTACATCGTGCCCAAGACCGAGCTGCACGAATACATCACGGACCCCTATCCCTACGAGGTGCAGGGGCATCCCGTGATGCTGGCCTCCCTCGTATTTCCGATTGTTCACGAGGATCGCTTTATCGGCATCATATCCTCCGACATCGTCCTCGACAAGCTGCAGGAGATGGTATCCAAGGTCAACCCCTACGATCAGGGCGGCTACACGGAGATCTTTTCGAACGCGGGCGCCGTGGCGGCGCATCCCAACAGCGCATATTTGGGAAAGGATTTGACGGAGGTCTTCACCTATGAAATGCTGATAACCGACGACGCGAAAGCCCGCGCCGCGGAGACCGCCGCGATTGCCGCACGGGATTCGGCGGATGCGGAGGAAAACGCGGCTTACGACGGCGCACAGGAATTTGTCCGCAACCTGCAGACGTCCTTAGGCGGCGCCATCGCATCCGATTTGGATCCGACGCTGATGACGCCCGAGATGGCCGCGCTCATGCTGCGGGCGGCGGACGCGGACCGACTGCGACAGGCGACGGAGATCAAGGAGGCCATCACAAGCGGCGAGCTGTACATCTCAAGCGACGAGGACTTCTACACCGTGTACATGCCGATACGGTTCAGCGAGGTCACGAATCCTTGGTCGGTCGCCGTGAGCATTCCCATGACAAAGATTCTGGACAACGCCAACGACATCCGCAACTACGTCCTCCTCGTTTCCGCGATAGCGGTCTGCCTCATCGCGCTGATGCTCTACTTCATCGCGCGCAACATCACGAAACCCATACTCACGCTGTCGAACACGGCAAAGCTGCTTGGCGAGGGCAATTTTGACGCGGAGATTCCGCTGATCCGGAGCAACGACGAGATCGGCGCCCTGTCAAAGGCTTTCAAGGTCATGGCGGAGAAGATACACAATCTCATCAAGGAGATGCAGAAATACGCGCAGACGCTCGAAGAGAAGAACGTGTACCTGAACCGGCTGAACGAGCTGAAAGACGAATTTCTTGCGAATACCTCACACGAGCTGCGCACGCCGATCAACGGGATCATAGGCATCGTAGAGTCCATGATAGACGGGGCGACCGGCCCGCTCTCCAAGGAGCAGAAATACAATCTGGCGATTGTTTCCAACAGCGGCAAGCGGCTCTCCAATATGATCAACGACATATTGGACTTCACGAAGCTGAAGAATCAAGAGATCCTCCTGCAACTCAAGCCCATCGATTTGAAGATGATCGTCGATACGGTCCTCGTCCTGTCCAAGCCCATGATCAAGGGGAAAGACTTGGCGGTTGTCAACGAGATCGACGACGCGCTGCCGGCCGTCAGGGCGGACGAAAACAGGATACAGCAGATCCTGTACAACCTGATCGGGAACGCGATCAAATTCACCGAAAAAGGGCAGGTCAGCGTATCCGCACGGGTCCTGCCGGAGGAGGGCATGGTCTCGATCTCCGTCGCGGATACGGGCATCGGCATCGCGGAAGACAAGTTCGACCGCATCTTTGAATCTTTCGAGCAGGCCGACGGCTCGACGGCGCGGGAATACGGCGGAACCGGTCTCGGTCTGTCCATAAGCAAGAAAATCGTCGAGCTGCACGGAGGCGCGATCCGCGTCGCGTCGAAGCCGGGCGAAGGCGCCGTATTCACCTTTACTATGCCTCTGTCGGACGCGAAGCGCGACGGAGCGGCCCTGCGCGAAGCGCCGAAAGTCATTGATATTGAGGATTTCGCCGCGGACCTCACCGAAAAGCAGGAACGCGCGGCGGAAGCGTCGACGACCGCGGGCTACAGAATACTGGTCGTCGATGACGAACCCGTCAACATCCAAGTGCTGAACAACCTCCTGACGATGCGCGACTACTCCGTGATTACGGCGTATAACGGCGTAGAGGCCCTCGACCTGTTTGCGCGCGGGGAAAGCTTCGATCTCGTTCTGCTGGATGTCATGATGCCGAAGATGTCCGGCTACGAGGTCTGCCGCCGCCTGCGGGAGAACCATTCGCTGTTCGATCTGCCCATCGTCATGCTCACCGCGAAGAATCAAATCCAAGACATCGTCTTGGGATTTCAATCCGGCGCGAACGATTACATCCAGAAGCCTTTCGACAAGGAGGAACTGCTGGCGCGCACGCGGACCCTGCTTGAGCTGAAGAACGCAATGACGGCGGCCATGGCGGCAAACCGGGCGAAGAGCCTCTTTCTGGCTAATATGAGCCACGAGATCCGCACGCCTCTGAGCGCCGTCATCGGACTGGCCGAGCTGCTGCTCAAGACCCCGATGGACGAGAAACAGCGGGATTATACGGAAAAGATGCGGCGCGCCTCCTCGGCCCTGCTCGGCATCATCAACGACATCCTTGACTTCTCCGAGGTCGACGCCGGCAACGTGCAGTTGGAACGCGTTTCTTTCGATCTGCGGCAGTTGTTCGGCGACCTTGAAATATTCTTCCGCGGTCGAGACGTCGATTCCGACATCGAACTGCGCTTTGAAACGGATTCCGCTCTTCCGAGCGCGTTGACGGGGGATCCGCGGCGTCTGTTGCAGGTCTTCATCAATCTGATCGACAACGCCTACAAGTTCACGGAACAGGGTTCCGTCACGGTCCGCGCCGCCGTGGCCGCGCGCGACGGAGAAAGCGTGACGCTGAACTTCGCCGTGGAGGATACGGGCATCGGCATGAGCACGGAACAGATGGCCGGTATCTTCTCCGCTTTCAACCAGGCGGACAACTCCGCTACGCGCAAATACGGCGGCGCCGGCATCGGCCTCACCATCACGCAGCAGATGGTGGAGTTGATGGGCGGACAGATCACCGTTTCCGGCGAAGAGGGCAAGGGTACGACCTTTGCGTTTACCTGCAACTTCTCGCTTGAAGCGGCTTCGGACTTGGCGCCGGCAGGCGAGCCTGTGAACGCGGCGCTTCAAAACGCCGTGTTGAAAGACAAGCGCATCCTGCTGGTGGAGGACAACGAGGTCAACACCCTGATCGCCACGGAGCTTTTGACCGCCGTCGGCATAGAGGTCGTGGCGGCGCAAAACGGCAGCGAGGCTTTGGACCGGCTCGCGGAATCGAACCGCGACGGCGGCCGGCCTTTCGATCTGGTGCTGATGGATTTGCAGATGCCCGTGATGGACGGCTACGAGGCCACCGAAACCATCCGAGCCATGCCGGAGTACAAGAGCCTGCCGATCTACGCGCTGACGGCCCACGCTTTCCCGGAGGATCGCGAGCGCTGCCTTTCCCTCGGCATGGACGGCCACCTGACCAAACCCATCGACACAGAAATCTTCTACGAGGCGCTGCGAACGGCTGTCACACCCAAGGCGAGCTGATTGCAAGGAGCATCAACTGCCGGCGCGGTATTCGAGCAGGTCCAGGGTTTCGTTCATGCTGCCCGTGCGGTAGCCGAGGAGGTCCAGCGCCGTGTAGGAAAAACCGATCTCCTTGAAGCGCGAAGAGATGCGCGCGCGGTTTTCGTCCGTCAGGATGCCCGAAAATTCGCGCGGATCGATTTCTATGCGTGCGATGTCCCCGTGGACGCGCACGCGCACCTGCGTGAAGCCGAGGTCGAGCAGCAGTTGTTCGGCTCTGTCCACCATGCCGAGCTTTTGCTCCGTAATGGTTTCACCGTAGACGAATCTCGAGGAGAGACAGGCGAAAGATTGCTTGTTCCATGTGGGCAGACCCGCCGCTTTCGACAGCGCGCGGATGTCCTCCTTGCCGAGGCCGGCCTCGCGCAGCGGGCTTCGGACGCCCTGCTCGCAAACCGCCTGCAGACCGGGTCTGTAGTCGCCCTCGTCGTCCGTGTTGGAGCCCTCGACCACGGCCTCTATGCCGTTTTCGCGCGCGACCGCCCAAATCTTCGTGAACAGTTCGTTTTTGCAGAGATAGCAGCGATTGACGGGGTTTTCGGAGAAACCCTCTATGTCGAGTTCCTCCGAATCGCAGATGAAGTGCCGTATGCCCTCTTTCGCGCAGAAATCCCTCGCCGCGTCGAGTTCGCGCTGCGGGAAAGAGCAGGAGCGCGCCGTCACCGCGATGACCCTGTCGCCCAGCGTTTTCTTGGCGGCCCAAAGCAGAAAGGTCGAGTCTACGCCGCCCGAGAAAGCCACGGCTGCGCTTCCGAGTTCGGACAGCAGGCTGTACAGTTTTTCACGGCGCTTCGCGCGCGTTTCGTCCGCGGGGGCTTCGTTCGCGCGCGCGTCCGGCGCAGGGCAATAATTCTCCATTTTTACCTCCATGTTTCGCAGTGCGCGCCCGACGCGCGGTTTTCGGCCTATGTGATCGTGCCGCCGCCGATCACCGTATCCCCGTCGTAAAGCACGACGGCCTGCCCGCGCGCGACGGCGCGCTGCGGCTCGTCGAACTCCACGCGCAGCGCGTCCTCTTCCGTCTGCCATACCGTGGCGGCGCGGGCCTCCTGCGTATAGCGCAGCTTCGCGGCGACGCGCAGCGGCCGGTCCAGCCTCTCCGCCGCGATCAGATTGATGTCTCGCGCTTCGAGAACGCGGGAGTACAGGCGTTCTTCGGGGCAGAGTACGACGGTGTTGGACGCGGCGCGCTTCTCGCGCACGTAGAGCGGCGCCGGCAGCGCGAGACCCAGGCCCTTGCGCTGTCCGACCGTGTAGCGGATCAGGCCGCGATGCCGGCCGAGGACGGTCCCGTCCTCGGCTGTGAAGTCGCCCGACGGATAATGCTTACCCGTATAATTTTCAATGAAATCGGCGTATTTGCCGCCGGTTACGAAGCAGATGTCCTGGCTGTCGCGCTTCCGCGCGTTGAGGAAAGCGTTTTCCGCCGCGATTTCCCGCAC
>JAITAX010000278.1 GCA_031283865.1 Eubacteriales Family XIII. Incertae Sedis bacterium | reverse complement strand
CCGGCATCGGCGTGAACGCGCTCGGCTACAGCGATCCGCAGTGGGCGGAGGCCGTCGGCCGGCAGGCCGCCGCGCTGCAGCACACGTCCAACCTCTACTACACCGAGCCTTGCGCCCTGCTCGCGGAGCGTCTGACGGCGCGGACGGGCCTCAGCAAGGTGTTCTTCTGCAATTCCGGCGCGGAGGCCAACGAGGGTGCGATCAAGGCCGCGCGAAAGTACGGCTTCGAGAAGCGCGGCAGCCTGCGCCCGGAGATCATCACGCTGGAAAACTCTTTCCACGGCAGGACGATGGCAACGGTGTCGGCCACGGGGCAAAACGACTTTCATAAGTTTTTCGCGCCTTTCCTCGAGGGTTTTGTCTACGTGCCCGCAAATGACGCGGCGCGGCTGCGCGGGGCGGTCACGGCCGACACCTGCGCCGTCATCATCGAACCCGTGCAGGGCGAGGGCGGGGTCGTCGCGCTCGACGCGGCTTTCATGCGGGAGATCGCGGCGCTCTGCGCGGAGCGGGACATCCTGTTCATCGTCGACGAGGTGCAGACGGGCGTCGGCAGGACGGGCAGATTTTACGCATATGAGCATTTCGGCGTGAAGCCGGACATCGTGACTACGGCCAAGGCGCTCGGCGGCGGGCTGCCGATCGGCGCCATCCTCTTCGGCGAGAAATGCGACGCGGTGCTGGGTCCCGGCGAACACGGCTCCACTTTCGGCGGCAATCCCGTCGCCTGCGCCGGCGGTCTCGTGATTCTGGACCGCATAGACGAAGCCTTTCTGGAAGCGGTTCGCCGCAAGGCCGCCTACATCACGGAGGCGATCACGAAGCTGCCGTCCGTCCGCTCCGTCAGCGGGCTCGGCCTCATGATAGGCGTCGAGCTGAACGAAAAGAACGCGAAAGAGGTCGTGGCCGCGTGCGCGGAGCGGGGCCTGCTGATCCTGACGGCCAAGGAAAAGCTGCGCCTGCTCCCGCCGCTGAACATCGGCGCGGAAGAAATCGACGAGGGACTGGCCGTGCTGCGCGCGGTGCTGCAACAGTAGTTCTCGGCAATAATAGGATATCGCAGCAGGCTGCAAGGCAGCGGAAAGGAAATTGAACGCATGTCAAATATCGCTTGGATCCTCATCGCCTTTGTCCTCTACGCGGGGGCCATGATCGGCATCGGCGCCGCGTTTTTTCGGAAATCCGAGAATCTCAAGGACTATTTTCTCGGCGGACGTAAGCTGAACGCTTGGGTCGCCGCCATGTCCGCGCAGGCTTCGGATATGTCGGGCTGGCTGCTCATGGGCCTGCCGGGCGCCGTCTACGCGCTCGGCACGGGGCAGATGTGGATCGCGGTCGGGCTGGCGGTCGGCACCGCGCTGAACTGGATCTTTGTCGCGAAGCGCCTGCGACGCCACACCATCGCCGCGAACGACGCCATCACGCTGCCGGAGTTCTTCGAGAACCGCTTTCGGGACGATACGAAGCTGCTTCGTTTCGCGTCCGCCGCATTCATCATCATATTCTTCGCGGTCTACACCGCCTCCGCCTTTGTCGCGGGCGGCACGCTGTTTTCGCAGGTGTTCGGCATAGACTATCAGACGGCCCTCCTCATCGGCGTGCTCGTAATTTTGATCTACACCTTTCTCGGCGGCTTTGCGGCGGTCTGCTGGACGGATCTGATACAGGGCCTGTTGATGCTGATCGCGATTCTGGCCGTTCCCCTCCTCGCGCTTGCGGACATCGGCGGCGCGGATATGACGCGCGCGGCGCTGTCGCCGCAATTCCTCGATGTGTTCGAGGACGGCGCGGGCCGGACGCAGTCCTTTGTTTCCGTCATTTCGCAATTGGCTTGGGGTCTCGGCTACTTTGGAATGCCGCACATTTTGGTGCGCTTCATGGCTATCAAATCGGATGCGACCGTGAAGCGTTCCGCGACCATCGCCATCATCTGGGTCATCCTGACGCTCGGCTTCGCGATCGTCGTCGGGACCGTGGGCGCGGCCTATGAACCGGGCCTCGCGAATCCCGAAACGGTATTCATCGAGATGATCCACAGGGTCTTCATGGACGAGGGCGCCATCGTGCCGGTCCCGCTGATCGGCGCGATTTTCCTGTGCGCCATCCTCGCGGCCATCATGTCCACGGCGGATTCGCAGCTGCTTGTCACGGCGTCCTCCATCACGGGCGACATCTACAGAGGTTCCGTCAACGCGCGGGCCTCCGACCGCAACCTCGTATGGCTCAGCCGCGCCGCCGTCGTCGCGGTGTCCGCCGTGGCCTATTTTATCGCGCGCAATCCCGAAAACAGCATTATGGGGCTCGTGTCCAACGCTTGGTCGGGCTTCGGCTCGGCTTTCGGCTCGCTCGTGCTGCTGTCGCTGTATTGGCGGCGCGTCACGCGCGCGGGCGCCGCGGCCGGCATCATCGCGGGCGGACTGACCGTCATCCTCTGGGACTATATCCCCTTTGGCGCGGCCGGAACGCTCGGCGCGCAGACGGGGTTGTACTCGCTCGTGCCGGGCTTCGCGCTGTCCTTTGCCTGCATTCTGCTGTTCAGTCTCTTCTCCAAGCAGCCGCCCGCGTCCGTGCTGCGCACTTTCGACGAGGCGAACGGCTGAGCGGCGACGGGGTTTCCCCGTTGAAAAACGGCTGAAAATGCGCGCCTTGTGCGTTGAATTTTTTTGTGGTACAATAACCGAAAGAACAAAACGTGCGCCGCGCGGGAGGAAGACATGAAGATTACGGATGATTTGATCGACTATATCGGCGAGCTTTCGCGGCTCGCGCTTTCGGCGGAGGAAAGGGAGGCGCGCAAGCGGGACTTGACCGATATATTGAATTATATGGACAAGCTGAACGAGCTGGACACGGCGGATCTGCCCGAGATGACGCATCCCTTTGACGCGGTCAATTGCTTTCGCGAGGATGTGCCGCAAAACGGCGACCGGCGGGAGGAGATGCTGCAAAACGCGCCTGATCGAAAGGGCGATTATTTCAGGGTGTTCAAGACAATCGAATAGTGTTGATTGAACCCTTGAGTGATAACGGGAGTACGCAGGGAATGAACGGGACATCGGAAATAAGGGATTTGAGCGCCCTCGCGCTCGGCCGGCTCATCAAGGAGCGCAGGATCAGCAGCCCGGAGGCGACGCAGGTTTATCTGGACGCCATACGGGAAGAGGACAGCCGGATCAACGCCTATATCAGCGTCTTCGAAGAGGACGCCCTGCGGCGCGCGCGCGCGGTGCAGACGCGCATAGACGCGGGCGAGCTTTCGGACAGCCCGCTGGCCGGCGTGCCGACGGCCGTCAAGGACGTGATCTGCGTCAAGGGGCTGCGGACCACGGCGGCCTCCAAGATACTCGAAAACTTTGCGCCTCCCTACGACGCGCACGTCGTAGAGCGCATGAATGAGGCGGGCGCCGTCATCCTCGGCAAGCTGAACTGCGACGAGTTCGCGATGGGCGGCTCCACGGAAACCTCCTATTTCGGCGCGACGCGCAATCCTTGGGATACGACGCGCGTACCCGGCGGTTCCTCGGGCGGCTCGGCGGCGGCGGTGGCCGCGCGCCTCGCGCCCTACGCCGTCGGCTCCGACACGGGCGGCTCGATACGGCAACCCTGCTCCTTTTGCAATCTGACGGGCGTCAAGCCCACCTACGGCAGCGTTTCGCGCTACGGACTTCTGGCCTACGCCTCGTCATTGGACCAGATCGGACCGATGGCCCGCGACGCGCGCGACTGCGCCGCCGCGCTCTCCGTGCTTTCGGGCCGGGACACGCGCGACAGCACCTCCGTCATGGAAGCGCCTTTCGATTTCGCGGACATCGAGGACGCGCTTGCGCGCGCGCCGGCCGGCCGGCCGCTCGCGGACCTGCGCGTCGCCCTGCCCAAGAACTATTTCGAGATGGGCATTGCGGCGGACGTGAAAGACTGCATCCTCGCGGCGGCCGAAAAGCTCACGGCGCTCGGCGCCGCCGTCGAAGAAACGGAGATTCCGCTGATCGAGTACGCCGTACCCGCCTACTACATCATCGCCTGCGCGGAGGCCGGCTCGAATCTCTCCCGCTACGACGGCGTCAAATACGGCTACCGCTCGCAGGACGCGACGGACGT
>JAITAX010000243.1 GCA_031283865.1 Eubacteriales Family XIII. Incertae Sedis bacterium | reverse complement strand
CGAGTCCCGCTTTAAAATCAACGGGTGTCGCAGTGCCCTTGCAATAAGCATCCCCCATATCCAGCGCGGCCAAACCGTCGCCGTAGTCCTGCTCCGCCGCCATGCGCAGGTATTGCAACCCCCGCGTCAGCATTTCCTCGTCGGCTGCTTCTTCGTGCAACAGATAATAGCCGACTTGATATTGCGCCTCCGCGTCGCCTCCCTCGGCCTCTCGCAGTTCTTCTATAAAATCCATAGACTTCCGTTCTCCTTTCCCCTATGTCCACTTATGCAGCAGGATGATCCCGCGAATCGCTTCTTCAAACGCGTCGTCGCCTTTGGCAATCGGCAGCAGGGTCTTTTGAGAGGCCTTTACGTATCCCTCATATTTTGCCAAACGAGCCCAGTTCTCCAGATTGCGCGGGGAGATGACGAGATCGAGTTCCTCACTCTTGATTTTTTGGCGCAGCTTATGGTAGACGCCGATCATCTTGTCCGCAAACGCTTCGCATTCCGGCACGCGGATGAGCAGCATACGGCGGATATCCTCATCGGAGAGCTCGGTCATCTCAAAGATGATGTTGAAGCGGTTATAGAGCGCCTGATTGAGTTCTTTCGTGCCGTAATAGCCGATGTTCATGGTGGCGAAAAAACGAAAATGCGGGTGCCGCCGCACGATCTCGCCGCTGTCCAGACGCACAAATCCGTTGTCGTCGAGCAGCGAATTTAGAAAGGAGATGTACTGCGGTTTGGCGAAATTGATCTCCTCAAAGACCACGGCGCCGCCGGAGCGAATCGCTTGGGTTACGCAGGATTCCCGGAACACGATGCGGTCGCCTTGGGGGAGGTATTTGCCGAGGATGTACTCGTCCAGATTCTCCGTGCAGTTGACGATATCGATGATCGGCAGGGCGACGGCTTGGCAGAGGAGCTTGCAGGCCATCGTTTTGCCCGTGCCTGCGGGACCGTGCAGCAGCATGGACAAGGCGTCGCCGGCGGCGATGGCGTTGCAGACGCCGCCAAAGGTTTGCGGCAGTGCAAACTCCTCACCCGGTTTCGGAATGAGCGCGCGTTCCTCTTTTGTGAAATCCGATGCCGGAAAGGTCCGGATCACGGCGGCTTGCGTTTTCTGCATAGCCTCCAAGTTTTCCTTTACGACGGAGTAGGAAACGGAGTAAGCAGACAAGTCCGAAACGTCGAAATCGGCTAAATCCTCGTAGCGCAGCGCGTATTCGTCGAATTTGTGGTTTTGATAAAAATCCTCGTGCAGATTGGCGAACACATCGACGGCTGTCTTGTCGATGTAGCGCAACGATAGGCTTTCTATGCTCTTATCCCGCAGGACTTCCTGCGCCAACAGAACCGTGAAACAGGGCAGGAGCTTGTACAGCAGCGTCAAATCCCTGATGTCGCCCCGCAGGAAAGCGCCCGTGCGGGAGTAGGCGGCCACGGTGATTTCGTGTCCGCGCGCCAGCGCCCGGTAGGAAAACACCGACGCGCCCAACACCTTTTTATCGCGCCAATCGGCGGCGGGCGTGATCTCCGCAAAGACGATGTCCGCGTCGGCGTCGGCGTAGATTTCCCCTGCGACTTGCCCGATGTTTGCGGTCAACTTCAGCAGCAGCTCGGAAAAGAGCGTGATCGCTTCGCCGATGGGCTGGCAGAGCGAGGTGTGACCGTCGGCGCTTTGGTTGTTTGGGTGCAGATAGTACATGGTTACATCCGAGAGGTGCCGAAATCCAAAAGCCTTGTAGATCTCTTCGCTGTTCGCGCGTTTGGTTTTGAATGCCTGTTTGAAAAGTCTCAACTGTCCGCCTCCTCTTGCGCGTTGTCATAACCGTCGAAAAACTTCTCATGGCGCGCATTGTTTCGCAAATGAAAGGATTTAATTCCGAACTCCGGATGCCGCCGGGGGATTGTGGCGCCGTTCAGCGTTTCGATCCGAGCAGACCGTCGACGCCGATTCCGCAGCCCCTGTCAACCCATTCGTTTATTACGGAGAGAAACGTTTCGTCAAGCAAGGAGATTGCCTTTGCCGCAATCTCTTTCGGAATGCCGTAAGCGGCCTCGGCGATGCCGCCCGTGATCGCGGCGAGTGTGTCGCTGTCGCCGCCGAGCGAAATCGCGTTCCGGATCGCGTCTTCAAAGCCGTCGCTTTCGAGGAAAGCGATGATCGCCTCCGGCACGGTTTTTTGGCAGCTTTCATTGAAGCGGTAGACCGGGCGGATCTCGTCGAGCGTCCGGCTGAGGTCATAGCCGTATTTTTCCTCGATCCGGCGCTTTATGTCCGCCTTGTCCGTGCCCGTCCGCGCGAGGTAAATCGCTGCGGCGGTCGCCTGCGCGCCCTTTACGCCCTCCGGGTGGTTATGCGTTACGGACGCCGAACGCGCGGCAAAATCCTCGGCCTCCTCAAGCGAACGCGCGATCCAGGCGCAGGGCGAAACGCGCATCGCCGAGCCGTTGCCGTAACTGTTGTAAGGCTCGCGGCTGTCGGAGTGCAGCCAGTGGCGAAATCTTCCGCCGTAGCCCGCGTAGGGATAGCGGTTTCCGAGACGCTTCATGGAATCCACGAAGTCGTCGGGTCCGCCGCCCGCGAGCAAGGCGTCCGCAACGGCGACTGTCATCACCGTATCGTCCGTGAAAAAGCTGTTTTTTTTGAACAATGGGAAATCTTTCGTTTTGATGTTGTCGAACTCGTAGATCGAGCCTACGATGTCGCCGATGATCGCTCCAAGCATTTTTGCCTCCTCCGCTTCCCTGTATCCTGTGTTATCCGATAAAAAAGAACAATCCGACAATAAATACGACCGCTGCAGCAACCATTGCAAACAATGCAGTGAATATCCACCGAATCAGTCCGGCGACGAATTTTAAAGGAAAAATCAGTATTCTAAACAGCAACGATATCATTTCTCTGCACTTCCGGTTTCTAATCGGTCAAAGATTCCTTTTGTGAAGCGCCGGACTCAGCCAAGCTGCGCTTTCGCATCTCCAAAAATTCCTTGGCGTTTGCCACCAAAGCCGCGCGTTGCTCCTCTGTTGCATCCCAAGAGAAGATCGGTATCGGCTGTGTGCTTTGCAAACCGCCTCGCACCTTGCGAAAATCCTTAAGGTCGCCGGCTTTGCTTTTGGAGCAAAACGGAAATTCGGTATGAATGCCCAACAGGTTGTCGGCGAAGAGGAAACAGAACTGACGATAATTTTCGTCGTCGCCTTGCTCGTTCCATCTTTTCGGATCATGTTCGACGATGATCGCAGAAATCTCATAGAAATCTTCCCGCTTATGGATCCGCGCTTCGTAGATTTGATCCCCCGTCCAAGATCGGTTGAAGCAAAGCCTGTCGTTTTCGCAATAAGCAACCCACCTGTCTTCCATATCCAAGGGAAGCAAACCTTGCCGCGCCCGCGCGAGCTGCTTCTCCGTGAAGCGTATGTCGGCTTTGATCGAATGCCGCATTGAAATCGGAGTCGCTTTTTTTCGATACGGCAACAGCCTTACGGCGCTGCCGGTCATACAGCCTCTGTCAAACCACGCGTTGATCACGGAAACGAGCACATCGTCAAGGCACAAAAAG
>JAITAX010000213.1 GCA_031283865.1 Eubacteriales Family XIII. Incertae Sedis bacterium | reverse complement strand
AAGGAATCCGCACAAAGGGCGCCTCGGAAACGGCCTTGTCCGAGAAGCGCTTGAACACCGAAACGAGGACCTGCTCCGCGACGGCAAATACGTCCTCCTGCGTCGCAAAAGCCATCTCGAAGTCGAGTTGATAAAATTCCCCCGGCGAACGGTCGAGCCGTGCGTCCTCGTCGCGAAAGCAGGGCGCGATCTGAAAATACCGGTCGAAACCCGAAACCATCAGGAGTTGCTTGAACTGCTGCGGCGCTTGGGGCAGGGCGTAGAATTTGCCTTTGTGCTTGCGGCTCGGCACGAGATAATCACGCGCGCCCTCCGGCGACGAGTTTGCGAGTATGGGCGTCTGTATCTCAATAAAATTCATTTCTTCCATTTTGAATCGCAAGAATCGAATGATCTCCGCGCGCAGCACAATGTTGTCGTGTACCTTTGGATTTCTGAGGTCCAAAAACCTGTAGCGCAGCCGCAGATCCTCGCGTGTGTCCGTCGAGGCGTCCGGCTCGAAAGGCAGACCGGGCAAGCTCTTGCCGAGGATGACGACCTCTTCCGCCTTGAGTTCCACGAAGCCCGTCGCTATGCTCGGGTTGACGGTTTCGGGGGCGCGCAGCAGCACGCGCCCGCGAACGGAGACCACGCTCTCCCTGTTCAGCCCCCGCAACTGCTCCTCGGTCACGACCGCCTGCGTCACGCCGTAGTGGTCCCGCAAATCCGCAAAAGCCACGCCGCCGTGGTTGCGTATCGTCTGTACCCAACCGGCCAGCCGGACCTCCTTGCCGACATCGCCGGGACCGATCCCCGCGCAAGTCTTGGTCCTGTAGCAATTCGACAGGCCCGGCAAGGGTTTCGCGTCGAACGACGCGGCGTCAAATTCTATCTCCGGCTGTCCCGTGTGAAGATGGCCGCCCGCAGCCGCGGCGCGCGCCGAATCGGCAAACTCCTCGGCCCACCTGCGCCGCAGCGCGGACAAGGCCGTCTGCGGACGCGCGGTTTGCAGGCCCTCGGCTTGCGCCCGCGCCTCACCGGGCGAATTGTTTGCGCCTTGGGACACGCGGAGCGCGTCGGCGGACGCATCCGGCGGGATCGCCCGCGGCGCTTGCGCGTCGGACGCCGGCGGCTCGGGCGCGGACGCGCCCGTCAGCTTCGCTTTCAGTACGGCGTTCACCGCCTGCGGGTCGGCCTGTCCCTTGAGCGCCCGCATGACCTGTCCCACGAGGAAGCCGAAAGCCTTTTCCTTGCCCGCCCTATAGTCCGCGACGGACTGCGGGTTTTCGGCGAGGGCGCTCTCTGCGGCGCTTTCGAGCAGCGCGTCGTCTTTGATGAGCAGCAGACCGTGCGCCCGCACGTATGCCTCCGGATCGACGCCGTGCTTGAACAGCTCTTCCACGACGGTCTTGCCGACGGTGCGGTTGATCTTGCCGTCCGCTATGAGCCGCACCGCGGCGCCGAGCTTCTTGCCGTCCGTCGTGATCTCGTCCGGGTCCGCGCCCGTTTCTTTCACGAGGCGCAGTATGTCGCCGGCCACGATGTTGGCGGCCTCGCGCGCGCTGCCCGAGGCTTCGGCGGCCTCTTCAAACAGCAGGGCGATGCGGCGGCTCGCCGTCAGCACGCCCGCCGCGCGGGCGTCCAAGCCGAAATCCCGCAGGTAGCGCGCGCGTTTCTCCTCCGCGAGTTCGGGCAGTTCTGCGCGAATCGATTCGATCCATTCCGCAGGCACATGCACGGGCAGCAGATCGGGATCCGGGAAATACCGGTAATCCTGCGCGTTTTCTTTTGAGCGCATCGCGTAGTTTTCGCCCTTTTCGTCGTCCCAGCGGCGGGTTTCCTGTATGATCCTGCCGCCGCCCTCGAGGATGGCGATTTGCCGCCGCCGCTCGTATTCGATGGCCCGCTGTATGGCCTTGAAAGAATTCATGTTCTTCGTTTCCGTCCGCGTGCCGTATTCGGGCGCGCCCGCGGGGCGCACGGAGAGGTTCACGTCCGCACGCATGGAGCCTTCCTGCATCCGGCAATCCGAAACGTCCGTGTACACGAGGATTTCCCGCAGCTTCTCCAGATAGGCCATCACCTCTTCCGCGCTGCGCAGATCCGGCTCGGACACGATCTCGATCAGCGGCACGCCGCAGCGGTTGAAGTCCACCAAGCTGCCGCCCGCGTCGTGCAACAGCTTGCCCGCGTCCTCCTCCATGTGTATCTCGTGAATGCCGATCCGCTTCGCGCGGCCGCCCGCGTCGAGCGTGACGAAGCCGTCCCGGCAGATGGGCCGGTACAACTGCGATATCTGATAGTCTTTCGGCAGGTCCGGATAGAAGTAATTCTTTCGATCAAAGCGGTTGTCCTCCCGGATGTCGCAGTTCAGCGCGAGGCCCGCGCAAACAGCCTTTTCGACGACGCGCTTGTTCAGCACGGGCAGACTGCCCGGCATACCGAGGCACACGGGGCAGGTATGGGCGTTGGGTTCGCCGCCGAACGCCGTACTGCAAGCGCAGAATATCTTTGTTTTCGTCGAAAGTTCGACGTGAACCTCAAGTCCTATTACTGTTTCGTATTCCATGAAGAAATGCTCCTTATCGGTTGTCGGGAACCGATTTTCGAAAAAATTCGCCTGCGTTCGCGCGGCTGTGATCGCGACCGAAACCGCAGCGCACGCGCCGTCAGACGCCGGCTTTCGGCTTCTCCTTGTGGAAATCCGTGGCCTGCTGCCAAGCG
>JAITAX010000150.1 GCA_031283865.1 Eubacteriales Family XIII. Incertae Sedis bacterium | reverse complement strand
GGCGGGGGATTTCGAGCCGCCGGGGCCGGAGCAAAAATTCTTCCTCAGCCCGGAATCGCTCACACTCGTGTTCGACCACGAAACGCCGCACCTGCAGCCGCAAAATCCATTTCACAGTTCCGTACTGCGGCTGAACATCGCAGAAATTGAGGGCGCAGCCGCCGTCTATACGCGCTTTGCGGGCGACGAACGGGCGGACGCCCTGCTGTACGGCGCCGAACATCCGCCCGCCAAGCTGCTCCTGTACAACGTGAGCGAACCCTATCCCGCACAGGAAAGCATCGTCACGGAAACGGTCGGCGGCGCTCTGCTTTACATGGAGGCGCAGCATCTCGGTCGCCTGCCCCCGCAGATTCAGGCGGCCGTACTCGAGGAACTCAGGCCGGGACCCGAACTGTACGCCGCATTTGAGCGTGCGGCGGCGGGCGGGGACAATGGCTACGACGGTTACGATTACAGGGCCTTCGCCGACTGCCAAGCCGTCGGCGCTTATTATTGCACCCGCATTTCTTCGACGGCGCGCGTCCCAGGCTCGGGTTTGGATACGGAGCCGCACAGGAACCGGTGCAAAACTTGGCGCGCGGCCGGCCTGTCGGAGATGCGGATCGGCGATTTCTTCAAGGAAGGTTTCGATTACGAAGCCCTGCTGCGCGAGAAACTGCGGGACGAACTGAATGCCGACGATTGGTACGTGGAGGGGAAGCTGCCGGAGCAGTTCAGCGAAAGCGACTTGGACGCGATCTGCGCGGGCCTCCTGCAAAACGGCGTTGAACTGTCCTCGGAAACGCTCGGTTTCACGACGGATGTACTTGAGATGCAATATGTTTCCGAGGAAATGGTCGAGAAATTGCAGTTTGCCGGCATAGGGAACCGCTTCCGGCAGGCGGTCTTCGTGTACGTATCTTTTGACGAGATCGGCTATGAAAATTTGACGCTGTTCGACTGAGAGTTCATCTGTTTTGCATATAGTAAAACAGGTACTGCTGGGCGATGCCGGCGTGATCCCCGAAATGCGCCGCGGCGTAGGCTGCCGCGTCCTTTCGCTCGACGCCGTACAGTTCGCGCATGGCGCGGGCCACCCACACGTCCACGGGGAAGCCCTCCGTCCGGCCGAGACCGAAGAGCAGGACGCAGGCCGCCACCTTGGGTCCGACGCCGCAGAGGGAGAGCAAGGCCCTTTCCGCCTCCGCGAAAGGCACATCGCGAAGCCCCTCGAGCCAAGCCGCACCGCCCGCTGCGGAGACGCAGCGGGCGGTTTCGATCACGTATTTCGCCCGGTAGCCGAGACCGCAGGGCGCGAGGTCCGCCGCGCTGAGCGCGGCCAAGGCGTCTATGCCCGGAAAGGCGAAGAACGCGCCGCCCACGCCGCCTATGGGCGCGCCGAAATGCTTGCAGAGGCGTTCCACGCAAGCCTTTATGCGCGGTATGTGATTGTTTTGCGATAGGATGAAAGAGATCAGCGTTTCCCAGGGTTCCTGCCGCAGGATGCGTATGCCCGCGCCCTGCGCGACGGCGCGTGCCATCACCGCGTCGTCCGCGCCAAGCGCGCGCTTGACGGCACCGTAGTCCCGCCCAAGATCCAGATAGTTTGCCCAAAATGATCGGTCGTCTTCGCCCGCGCCGCCGAGCGGCCGGATTACGATTTCGCCCGCGCAGGGGGTACCCGGCGCGGGCGCGAAAGCGATGTCGGCGGCGCGTCCGCCGGCTGCGCCCGTGTATCCGCCGTCCTGCGCGCGTTTCCACCGAAAGGCCTGCCCGCATTCAAAGGTCTGCCGCGCGCTGAAATCCCGTACATCCCGGAAGACAATGCGTTCGCCGCCGCTCATCGCAAGCCCCGCACTTCTATGTTGACGGCGCCGGCGTTCAGGGCCGTCATGCGCTCCACCTGCTCCGCGATGCGCCGCTGCAGGGTTTCCGCCGCCTCGATGATGTTCACGCCGTAACGCAACACAATCGAAAGGTGTATCACCGCGCCCGACTCCCCGTTGTCCGCCGACGCCTTGAGGATTGCGCAGACCTGCGCCTCGCCGTCGCATACGAGCAGCGCGATGTCGAGCAGCGCGCGCGTCGATACCGTGTATTTGCCGGGATAGCTGAAAGAGGGCCGCACCACCGATCTGTTTGACACCCGTGCCTTGCCGTTCTGCCCGCCGCGTATCAGTCTGAGCGGGTGTATGAAATAGCCCGAAAACTCTTTCTTGAGTTGAATCGACGGCGCCGGTATGATGTGCTTCCCCATCTCGTTCCGCTGCACGCTCGCGATTTTGCGCTCCTCGTCGGTCGTGATTTCTTCGATGCGGATCGTTTCCGAGGGGTGGGGGAGGGCCAGCCTGTTCACGATTTTCTCAATCATCTTGTCGGAGGTTCCGATTACGAGAATCGATTGCGGAGCGACCGACGCGATCTTCTGCGCCACCGCGTCGCGGTGGAACGCCTCCGTGAACAGGGCCGTCTTGATGGCCTTGACCTTTGTTTCCTGCCGCTTCGCGGATATGCCGGCCAGCACGCGGTTGCCGAGGATGAAGAGCCCGTCGTCCAAGATGCTTTCTATCGCAAGCCGCCTGCATAGGTCGATGGCCTGATAACTTTTTCCGCTGCCGCTTTTCCCGACGAGCGCATAAATTTTCATATTTACTTACCGCCGACAATCCGGTATACTGTACGTGTTGTTTGTACCGTAAGTTGTTGAAGGAGGGATACGTATGGCCTATACGATCAACGATTCGTGCATTGCGTGCGGCGCCTGTGCGCCGGAATGTCCCGTGGACGCCATCTCCGAGGGCGATATCTACGCGATTGATGCCGACAAGTGCATCGACTGCGGCGCCTGTGCGAGCGCCTGCCCCGTGGAAGCGCCCAACGAGGGATAGTTTGTTCGGCAGACAGCCGTTTCATTTGAAACGGCTGTTTTATTGTTACCATTCAAACCCACGCCTTTTTACCCGTTCGCAAGCTCGGGCACGAGCGGCCCATTTCGGAACCGCAGGGGAGGCCGCGCTTTCGGCGTCCCGTCGTTCCGTTTGCCTATGTGTGTTTGTGGTCCCTGTTGACATAGTAAATGAGGGAGTGCAGGCTGTCGCTCAGGTGCACGTTTTCGAGCGCGACCCGGCCGGGGACTTGCAGATCGACGGGCGCGAAATTCCAGATGCCCTTTACGCCGCCGGCCACAAGCTCGTCAGCCGCTTTCTGTGCGCTTGCGGCCCCCGTCGTGATAACGCCGATGTCGGCAGCGCATTTCTCCAAATACGCGCCGAGTTCGCCGAAATCCGATATTATGAGGTCGTTGATGTGCCGGCCTACGATCTCCGGCTTCACGTCGAACATGGCCAGCACCGAAAAACCCGCGCCGTAGTTGTGCATGTAGTTGGCGATCGCTTGCCCCAGATTGCCGGAGCCCACGATGACGATGCCGTAATCGCGGTCGATGCCGAGGATGGCGCCGACCTGCCTGTACAGGCCCTCGACATTGTAACCGTAGCCCTGCTGCCCAAAGCCGCCGAAATTGTTCAGGTCCTGCCGGATCTGCGACGCCGTATAACCGATCAACTTGCTGAATTCACCGGACGATATCCTGTCCACGCCTTTTTTCTTCAATTCCTCGAGATATCGCCTGTATTTGGGCAATCG